>CAZIAF010000038.1:0-14966 GCA_964537625.1 uncultured Candidatus Bathyarchaeia archaeon | reverse complement strand
GAGTACATGTACGCCGCTATGCTTCTCCACAGCGCAAAGAAGCCCATCACAGAGGAGGCGGTCACCGCCATCCTCTCCGCCGCCGGTGTCCAAGCCGACGGTGTACGCGTCAAGGCCCTCGTTGCCGCCCTCGCAGAGGTCAACATCGATGAGGCCCTTAAAGCGCCGGTCTTCGCTGCTGCCGCAGCCCCAGCAGCTCCCGCTGCTGCAGTTAAGGAGGAGAAGAAGGCAGCTGAAAAGCCAAAGGTTGAGGAGAAGAAGGAAGAGGACCTTCAAGGTCTGGGCGCCCTCTTCGGTTAACCTTACAACCTTATTCTTTCCATATTCAATTTCCAGTTTCAATATTTTACGCACTATCAGTTTAGCCGCGTTTGGCAGTGGTGGTCGTTGTTGATTTCAAAAAAAGGTTTTTGAGGCGAGCCCAGTCCATTCAAATGTAATGCTCACCTCCGACGAGATACGAAGCAAGTTCCTCGAGTACTACAAGCAGAGAGGGCATATGGAGATTCCATCTGCATCTCTCCTGCCAGAGGGGGACGTGACGACCCTCTTCACGGGCTCTGGCATGCAACCACTCATCAAGTATCTGCTCGGGGAACCCCATCCGAGCGGGACGCGTATCGTGGACTCGCAGAAGTGCTTCAGGTCGGAGGACATTGACGAGGTGGGGGACAACAGGCACACCACTTTCTTCGAGATGTTGGGGAACTGGTCGCTGGGCGACTACTTCAAGGCGGAGCAGCTGCCGTGGGTCTTCGAGTTCCTGACGAAGGAGCTCGGCGTGGACCCAGCGCGGCTCTACGTCACCGTCTTCGCTGGGGAGGAGAAATATGGGCTCCTGAAGGATGAGGAGTCCGTTGCGATCTGGCACCATATCTTCAAAGGCGTGGGCATCGAGGCGAAGCCCGTCCACATAGGTGACCCCGACAGGGGGAACGAGGTGGGGATGCAGGGGGGTAGGATATTCGCCTACAGCTCGAAGAAGAACTGGTGGAGCAGGGCGGGTCCGCCTGAGAAGATGCCTGCGAAGGAGCCGGGTGGCCCCGACTCGGAGATATTTTACGACTTCGGCACACCGCACGATCCCAAGTATGGTCCACATTGCCACCCCAACTGCGAGTGCAGTAGGTTCATGGAGATAGGCAACTCGGTCTTCATGGAATATAAGAAGACCGATGACGGTAGGTTCGAGAAGCTGCCGCAAAGGAACGTCGACTTCGGCGGCGGGCTTGAGAGGATAAGCGCGGCGGTCACGGGGAACGCGGACATGTTCCAGATCGATACACTGAAGGCGCTCATCGACGGGCTGCCCGGCTCGGATATGCGCTCGAAGAGGATCATAGCGGATCACCTGCGAGCCGCAGCGTTCCTCATCACAGACGGCGTCGAGCCGTCGAATAAGGACAGAGGCTACATGCTCCGAAAGGTGCTGAGGAGGTCCATAGTCCACGCGGGGATGCTGGCGCGAGGCGTCGACCCGACATGCGACCTCGGCACCGTGTACTGCGACACCTTAGAAAGGCTCTTCGGCGTCGTCTGCGACGAGTACGCTGGCACCTACGCGCTGAACAGGGAGCGTATACTGGCGATCTTCCGTGCCGAGTCGGAAAAGTTCAACAAGACCTTCGTGAACGGCATGCACCGCCTAGAGCGTCTCGAATCCATTGACACGGACACCGCCTTCACCCTCTACGAGAGCTTTGGGCTGCCCTACGAGGTGATCAAGGAGTTCGGCGGCGCCAAGACGGCGTCCCTCACACGGGAGGCGTTCGAGGAAAAGTTGGAGGCGCACAGGCAGGCGAGCCGTGCCGGGGCGGAGAAGAAGTTCGGGGGGCACGGGCTCATCCTCGACACAGGGGAGCTGAAGGCGAAGGACCAGGCCGAGATGGACAGGGTCATCCGCCTCCATACGGCGACCCACCTCCTCCACGCGGCGCTCCGCGAGGTTCTCGGGGACGAGATCAAGCAGAGCGGCTCGGACATCACACCCGAGAGACTACGCTTCGACTTCTCCTACCCCCGCAAGCTCACAGATGAAGAGATCAGGAGGGTCGAAGAGATCGCTAATGATATCGTCAGGCGGGACCTCAAGATGAAGTGCGAGGAGATGCCCCGGACCGAGGCGGAGAAGAGCGGCGCCTTATCCTTCTTCAAGGCGAAGTACGGCGACGTCGTCAAAGTCTACTACATTGGCCCCAGCCTCAGGGAAGCCATCAGTAAGGAGTTCTGCGGAGGACCACACATCGACCACACAGGCAAGATCGGCAGGATCAAGATTACAAAAGAGGAAGCAGTGGCTGCAGGGGTGCGTAGAATAAGGGCAATCGTTGAATGACGAGTGGTAATCTGAAAATACATGCACCTCACATAACAAGCCGCGCACGTCAATGTCACGGTACCAGGCGACTTCTACACCCTTGTAGGCCGAAAACACTTGAAGGTGATGTCCCAAGACCGTTGACTCGAAGAAGGCCGAGCTAGCCCACAGAGTCGATAAGAGAGAGAGAAGACCCGACGCCTCTTTTATGAGGAACCTGCCTACGAGAATTTGACGCTAATGTAGTCGAGGTGATCAATGGAGCAGTTAGCCTAGACAAGACAGCCTTCTATGCCGAGGGCGGATGCCAGATCGGAGACGAGGGAAAGATCACCTTAGCTGATAAGACTTACAGCTTCTCGGGAGAAAGCGGAGCAGCTTCTCGCCTCAGCGGAGGAGGTTGAGGGAGTCAAACTCGTCATCTACAACGATAAGGTCTCAATAGAATACCTAATCAGGGTCGGTAATGCCCTCGCCGCGCAGGAAAATCTCTTCGTCTCAGTGATGTTCAGCGAGTCTGAGAAGAGGATCGCTGTTAAGGCTGGGGACGCGGCGCAGATAAAAGGCGTAAATGCTGGGAAATTGGTACAGGAGATCTCGAAGACCATTGGCGGTAGCGGTGGCGGCCAGAAGCACTTCGCTCAGGGAGGAGGAGGCGATGCTGCAAGATTTAAGGCAGCTAAGACAATTATCAGGAAAATTTTGGAATCTCAGCTTCGCTGATCGACTACGCAACTCTTTTTACTCATAACCTTTATTCTCAAAGCCACTTAGAGAGAACTAGGATAGAGGTTACTATGTATGGTTGACTGGAAGACTTTGGAAACGAAATGGCAGGGACGGTGGACCGAAGCAGCTGCATTCGAAACTGATCCTGATCCTGAGAAACAAAAATACTATCTGACTGTCGCCTATCCATATCCCAACAGCCCTCAACACATCGGACACGGCAGGACCTATACTCTAACCGATGTCCACGCTAGATACATGAGGATGAGAGGATATAATGTACTTCTCCCGATGGCGTGGCACTTTACTGGGACCCCGCTGTTCGCCATGGTAGAGAGACTCAAGGAGAGGGACTCAGGGCTCCTCGACACATTCCAAAACCTATACGGCATACCCGAGTCGAAGCTTCACGAGCTAGAAACACCAGTCTCGATGGCGATCTACTTCGCTGATGAAATTAAAAACGGTATGCAGAGAATGGGCTACAGCATCGATTGGCGTCGCATGTTCACGACTGTGGACCCTAACTACAATAAATTCATTGAATGGCAATTCGCTAAGCTCCGGCAGAAAGGATACATCACCCAAGGAAGCCATCCGGTTGGATGGTGCACACATTGTGGGAACCCTGTCGGGCAGCACGACACCGTTGGCGACAAGGAACCAGAGATCGAGGAGTACGTCCTGATTAAGTTCCGGAAGGGAGATATGGTTTTCCCTGCAGCAACGCTGCGCACCGAGACCGTCTACGGTGTAACCAACATGTGGCTGAATCCCGACGTCGTCTACGTCGAGGCTAATGTAGACGGGGAGTCATGGGTAATAAGCGCCGAAGCTGTGGAGAAGCTTAAAATGCTTGGACGCAAGGTTTCGGTAGCATCCGAGTTCCAAGGCTCACGACTCATTGGGCAGATGCTAATAAACCCGGCAACGGGAAAGGAGGTACCAATATTACCAGCGCCTTTCGTCGATCCTAAGAACGCCACCGGCGTCGTCATGTCGGTGCCCGCCCATGCACCGTTTGACTACGTAGCACTAGAACAGTTGAAGAGGGAGATCAAGGCTAATCCGGATGCCTCCAAAGTCAAGCCCACCGATATCAATAATATTGAGCCGATCAGCGTCATCGAACTCCCCGGCTACAGCGAATCACCCGCCGTCGACATCGTCAAGAAAATGAAGATCATCGATCAGAACAGCTCAGACCTTGAAAAAGCAACGAAGGAGATATATAGCAGCGAGTTCCACGGCGGCAGAATGAGAGGAAACACCGGCCAGTACGTAGGGTTGAGTGTCCAAGCAGCTAAGGAAGCTGTTAAGGAGGACCTGATCGTTGCGGGAAACGCCTCAACCATGTATGAGCTCGTCGAGCCGGTCAAGTGTCGCTGTGGAACTGATGTAATTGTCAAGATATTCGAAAACCAGTGGTTCATCAACTATGGCGACGAGGCGTGGAAAAAACTCGCTAAGGAGAATATCGACGATATGGAGATCGTCCCCCGAGAGCTCAGACAGGAGTTCTACAACGTTGTTGACTGGTTGAAGGCAAAAGCTTGCGCCAGGAAAGCAGGGTTAGGGACGAGGCTGCCATGGGCTAAAGACTGGATCATCGAAGCTTTATCAGACTCAACTATCTACATGGCTTACTATACCGTCGTCAAGGGAATTAACGAAGCTAAGCTAGAACCGGAGCAATTAAAGGAGCAGTTCTGGGACTATATTTTCCTCGGAATCGACTCTTCAAACAAAGTGGAAGCCGAGACAGGGATACCTATGGAGAAAGTGGAGGAGCTCCGAAACGAATTTAGCTATTTCTATCCGATGGACGCAAGACACAGCGGCAGGGATTTGATCCCAAACCATTTGACCTTTATGATCTTCATACACGACGCTATCTGGGGGCGTGAATACTGGCCTCAAGGCATATTTGTAAACGGATCGGTTCTGATGGAAGGCACTAAGATGAGCAAGAGTATGAACAATATCATACCCCTCATCAAAGCAATCGATAGATTCGGCACCGATCCGCTCAGGATCAGCCTAATGATCACAGCAGAGCCACTCAAAGATGCGGATTTCAGCCCCGATCTAGCAAAAAGCATGGGAGAGATGCTTGACAAGTTATATACCCGCGCTCAAAGGATCATCAGAGAGAAACAGACTGCCCCCTATGAACTGCAGGAGATCGACCTCTGGATGTTGAGCAGACTCCAGAACCACATCAGCGATGCTAACGAAGCAATGCACGATCTAAGGGTCAGAAAAACGATCCACGCTGCAACCTACGACTTAGAAGGAGACATGGAGTGGTACTTGAAGCGGGTGGCCCATGACCGTGAGCACTCAGATAGGAGTAAAGCGATCAGCCACGTCGAGTGGACGGTGCTCGATAAACAAGTCCGAATGCTAGCACCATTCACACCCCATATATGTGAGGAGATCTGGGAGCAAATGGGAAACGAAGGATTCGTCGCATTCGCGCCTTGGCCTGAGGTCGACGGCGCCCTGATCCGCGAGGACGCGGAAGAATTGGAGACCGTCATTAAAACCTGCACAGAGGATGTCGCCAATATCATCAAAGTAACAGGGATCAAGCCTGAAATGGTCCACTTCTATACGGCAGACGGTTGGAAGTGGAAGATACTAGAGAAGGCAATGGAGATGCAGGTGAAAGGTGCAATCGACGTTGGAACCTTGATCAGGGAGGCATTCAAAGACGACGAGATGAAGACAAAGCAGAAAGAAGTCCCGACCTATGCCAGAAGCCTCGTCGACAACGTCAAAAAGATGCCGGAAAATACTCTCAAACTCCACAGAGAGATGGGCTACATCAATGAGACAAAGCTACTCCAAGATGCAGAGAGATTTCTGCGAGCCGAGTTTGGCTGCGAAGTAAGCATCTCAGGTGAGAGCGACCCATGGATCGAGGATCCTGCAAAGAGAGCTAACAGAGCGAAGCCTTTTAGACCAGCCATCTACGTCGCTTAAATTCAGTAGTTTAATTTATTTTTTTAGGTATTTTACCCTTTTACACTTTAATGATTTTGATCCACGCGAATTTGTTAGATTTCCTGGTGAAGATAACTTAAATCTATTCACGCAAAGAGTCAAGAAGGATTATTTAAAAAAGAAAACAGCGCTTTTTTAAAAAAGGTAAAATTAATCGTTTTTAAACGGATACGACGGGAACGGTTACTGGTGCAGTGATCAACTCGCTCTTCCTAACACCTACGTGACGAAGCGCTGTTACGTTCTTCGCCTTATTGTAAACGTCGGATGCGAGTTTGCCGAGCACCATCTCGTGGGCTAACTGGTCGAAGGTGAGCGTCTTTGCCTTTTCATCGACGATACCCTTCATGATAGCGCGGATCTCATGCTCCTGGCTACTCTGTATACGAACCTGTGTGAGAGCGGTTACAATGACTTTGACTTTGTATCCGTCGGTGGTGGAGATCAAATAAATACCGTCTACCTTAGTGCTGCGGCGGCGGACAAGGCTACGGAGGTAATCTCGAAGGTACTCGTGCCCCTTGAAGATTGTTGCGGCCTTATGATCCTCAACTCCCGTTACCTGGAAGTACATCTTGATATACTCCTGGCTGAAGTCGCCGGTGATCTGGGATAATGTGGTCTCGAAAACGCGGCCGTTGAGTAACCCATCCTCCTCGGCGGGGGTCTCACCGACTTTGGTCTCGCCGAAGTAGCGTGGAAGAATGATGTCATACCAGTCCTTCCTACGCCATTTGTCTTTTACGGCCTTAGACAAGCTGTCGAATCTCTCCTATTTTCAGCACCATGAACATCCTCGGCGCTCATTTATACCTTTCCCTAGAATGAGAGTGTTCAGTCAAGACCTCGGAGCGTCTTCTCCGCTGCGCCGAGGCAGCTAAGGAGATCGTCTAGTGTCGCGAGGAGACTCCCAACGCCTTTGGGGCACTTGACACTGATGATGACCTCCGTTTTCCTCATTTCAATACTCAGAGTTAGACCCGGAGGGGCTTCGTAGTTATCAGGACTTATAGCCTCGACGACGGCCCTCGTCGTCTCCTCATCAGGATACCTCAGAATAAGTTTAGCTTCCGCACCACTGTTTAGCGACAAGGTCATCGACCCTCTTCATAAACTCGTCCTCTACTCCCTGAGGTATGAAGGCTCCGGCAGCGATATCATGACCACCCCCTGCACCATTGAGACCTTCTGCGGCATTTTGCATGATTTTTCCCAGGTGCATCCCCCTATAGGATGTACCCTCCGCTATCCGGGCGGAGATCTTGATGGTACCGTCGTCACTTATAGCAGCAGAAATGATAGGTTTACCGCTCTTCAGGATACCCTGACTGAGAAGTATGCTAGAGACGACGCCGACTATATTTTCGTCAATGTCGGTGCCCGCTTTAAGGACATATATGCTACTTAGTTCTGTTATGTGTTCCCCAAATCTTAGCCATTCTAGGTAGCCGCCTATTCGACGTCTATACTCGTTAACGATTTGGTCAGCTGCCTGCATGGCCTCACCTCGGTCGCCGAGGCAGATACTGACGCCGAGGCTGGGACGTCTCATCCGAGCGCACGCGTTAAGGAGGCTTGCGTACTCACGACCATCTCTAAGGGGTGTTGTCGGCGCCTCATTCTGGAAAGTATAGACTGTACCGATGAGATCGTGGACTGTGGCGGCACTGCAGCCCTGTGCCACCATGTGGCTGCTGAGAGCACTGAAGATGTTCCGCTTTTCCTCTTCGTTAAGGTCGCTGAGGCTTCTCAGCCGGTCTCCAACTTTGAGAGAGATGCCGATGTGGTTGAGAAAAGCGACACAGCTATCCTCCCTACCGCTGAGTCCAGGTATGAAGGGTGTCATCGTGTTGGCAATGGCTCGTGCGACGGGGCGGGTTTCGTGGCCATAGAAGATCAGATCCACCGTCTTACTAAGAAGCCCGTGGTTTTCAGCATCCACCTCTATGAGGGTGTTCAACCCTTTAAGGCTCTTCTTCTCCCCCTTGTCTTGCTGGTCACCGATCCCTCCGATCAATCCCAGAAGGGCTAGATCAACGTTCTTCTCGCTGATCTGCCTCGCGAAGAGGTAGCAGACACCGGAGGCGGCAATATCCCGTGAGCCATCGATCCCTTGAAGCAGGGGATTTACCTGGATGACCCTCCTCGACTGGGTACCGACGGGCATGTGGTGGTCGAGAATGATTACGTCGCATTCAGGCAAGGTATTCCCAACGAGGTCTAGATACCCGGAGCCGAAGTCCGTCAAGACAACAAGCTGAGGCTTTTCCTCCGCGACACTAGTTAAAATCTGCTGATCGAGCCGTTTCTCCACCGATGTCTTAAAGGGTATACTCAGTCTGTTCGCCACGCAACTTATGATACCGCCGGAGGCAACACCGTCGGCATCGTTATGAGTTAGAATCCTAACAGTATCTCCCTGATACGCGTGCGATTTGAAAACTTCAAGAGCGGATTTAAAGGAAAATTGAAAAGCCTGAGAGTGCTCCATGCCGGGTTAAATTAAATTGTGACGATCTCTGCTCGGTAGTTCCAATCCTTTGGCAGTGTACCCTTACTCTTATAGTATTTAGTAACCCTGTAGATCATCGACTCTGTGAGTTGGAGACCCCTCTTGTTGCCGTAATCCTTAGGATTCCTTTCCATATGTCGCTTAATTCGAGTTGCCCGGATCATGAGGTTATAAAGGTCCTCTGGGATGTTAGTGGCTAAACCTGCCTCTGTGAGAACCTTACGGATCCCATAGCCGACAAGGGGTTTGACAAGTGGGACGCCGTGCTCATCGCGTAGTACGTTTCCGATCTCGCTCTGCTTTCGCCCCTCCCTGGCGAGGTTGATTATGAGGGCTTTAACTTCGTCCGGTTGGTAGACCACCCATGTGGGAGGTCTCTTGGAGACGGGCCTCTGGGAGAGGGAACGCCCCCGCATACTTGACATCTTACCGACCATGTTGTGTTTCGCCTGTCCGGGTTACCCGGGATGCGTCACACTAAGAATCAGGGTGGTTTAAAAAACTTTACTGAAGCCTAGTGAGCCATTCTCCGAGAGCTTTAAAGGAGCGAGCGCGATGACTTAGCAAATTCTTTTCAACAACTCTAAACTCACCGAAGGTTCGTCCGTCGCCTTCTGAGGGAATGAAGATGGGATCATATCCAAAGCCGTTGCACCCACGCTTGATAAGAGAGATCTCCCCTTCAACGGCACCACGGAAGATGCGGACTCCCCCCTCATCTCTGTAGGCAACCGCAGAGAGGTAGCGAGCCTTCCGATTTTTTTCACCCTCCATAAGCTTGAGAAGTCCCGAGATCCCAAGTCGCTCCAGAACATAGCTAGAGTAGGGACCCGGAAAACCATCGAAGCAGTCAATGAAGAGCCCAGCGTCCTCAACGCAGATAGAAATATTCTCCTTGATCATACTTAGACTATAGGAGGCTATGTCAGTAAGATCATCTGCTTGTATTTCAATGCGCTCCAGAGGGTAGTGTTCGAGCTTAATGCCATAGGGAGCGAGAACATCGGCAGCTTCCTTTACCTTATGGGTGTTACCAGTGGCCATCCATATTCTAGTCTTTGTCAATATAGCGACCTCTCATCCTAATCTCGTCAGCGCGCTGAAATATCTCCTTAGCCTCAGCGCCTAAAGCCTCGGCGTAACCCTCCTTAAAGGCATCAAGAAGAATCTCCATCACTGTATAGTGGGTGCTAACAAGCATCCTGACCATAAGGTTGAAGTCGACGCCCCTCTTTTCAACCTCCCTACTAATCTCACCTAGACCAAAGTCTATGAAGACAACTCGGTTCCCAATCTTAATCATGTTGCTGGTTGTGAGGTCGCCGTGGATGAGACCTGCATCATGGAGTCGTCCCGCCTCGAAACCTATGAGCCTAAAGAGACTACGATTCTCCTCGTTGGTGAGTTTGGGAACAACGTCCTTGACCTTATCGCCCTCGATATACTCCATGACGATAGTGTAACCCTCTGGGTCTAGCTGGTAAATGAGGGGTGTAGAGACTCCTGCCTGTTTAGCACGGTGAATTAAGTCGGCCTCGTGGAGTGTCCTGTAAGATCTTATCTCTCTGTCGATCTTGGGGTGTCTGTACTTCTTGGCTCCACGATGCTTGATGATAGCCTTCCTACCATTCCAATCAGGGTCAAGGAGTAGGTCAGCTTCAGCTCCCTTAGCGATCAGGGTCAGCGCCAAGGTATCTCCACCTCATCAATCCTCCACTTGGGATCGATGTAACTAGTCTCTATGGAAGTGCGGACTCCGTGCTGATAGGCAATGATTCCGGTCCAAGCGATCATTGCGCCGTTGTCGGTTGCGAGGCTGATGGGTACAAAGTAAGGTTGCGCCCCCTGCTCATCAGCGATTTCCTTAATGACACTGCGTAGCCTCTGGTTAGCACCGACGCCACCAGTGAGTAGGACTTCCGGTTTCTTAGTGTGTGCTAGAGCCCTCTCTGTGACCTCGCCTAGCATTGCATACGCTGTCTCCTGCAGGCTAAAGCAGAGGTCAAAGATAGTATATTTTCCTGACTTATACTCGGTGGAAACGGCGGTCATAAGGCCGCTAAAGCTCAGGTCCATTCCTTTCACCGCATAGGGGAGGGGGATCAACTTCGATCCCCGAAGAGCTAATTTCTCGATAGCTGGACCACCCGGATACTCGAGTCCCGAGAGCCTGGCGAATGTGTCTAAGCAGTTCCCAATTGCGATATCGAGAGTCTCACCGAAGACGCGGTACCTGCCAGATTCAAAAGCGGAGACAATTGTGTTCCCCCCACTAACGTATAGGGTGAGAGGATCCTTCGCTCCCGTTGCGAGGCGTCCCACCTCGATGTGACTTATACAGTGGTTGACTCCAACCAACGGTATCTTGAGGTAGCTTGCGAGAGCACGTGCTGAGGTCGCACCCGTACGGAGACAGGGACCG
Organism: uncultured Candidatus Bathyarchaeia archaeon; assembly: GCA_964537625.1. GTDB lineage: Archaea > Thermoproteota > Bathyarchaeia > TCS64 > TCS64 > UBA8941. The sequence goes on along the minus strand of CAZIAF010000038.1, from coordinate 3,977 downwards.
AGACCGGGACCTTGTGCAAATGCAATAAAATCTATGTCTCTTGCCACGATCTGGGCTTTTTCTAGTGCCTGGGTCACAACTGAGCCGATGTTTTCAGAGTGGTGTCTAGCTGCCTCCCTAGGGTGGATGCCGCCGAGGTCGGGAATATGGATCTTAACTACATTTGCGAGTATTTCGCCATTAGAGCATGCAATACCCACCCCTAGGTTATCAGCAGTCGACTCTATCCCGAGGCAGGTTAAAAGATCTATCTCAGCCACCTTCAACAGCATCAGTAGGATAGTCCATAAAAACGTTCACTTAATGCGAACGATGGGTCTGTAAAAAGATGAGTTAACCTTGTAAACGGATATTTATCGGTTTCAAGTCGCATGCGAATATCTCTTTACTAACTCATTTATCTCTGATTCCATCTCCGGGTTCGCTTCGATGATCTCACTGAGTCGAGCGATGTTACTTTTCCATTTCTCCTCCGCTTCTGGACTCCAATCCCATCTGAAATCAAAAAGCTCTAAAAGGGACATAACTGAGCCCTTAAGGGCTTCGAGAGCGGGGTCGAAGTTTCGAGTGATATCTCTGTCCTGGATCAACAGCTCCAATATCGGGAAGTAGGCGATCTTGGCATCGCCTTCGAGCGTAACCTCAACACCATTAGCTAAACGGATAATCTTCTCCGGTGGAACTCCCATACTGTTGAGGAAATCGACTGCATTTCCTGTTGCGACTTCCAACACCTCCGAGGGCAGATAGGTGAAGAACTCCCTGTAGGTCAGTGTGAAGTCGCTGGGAGTACTTCTCTTCATAGATATTTCGAGCCTATCTGGGACGAAGCCGAGCCCCTTCCCGAGCCCATAACGCTTAAAAACCTTATTTATCTCCCCAAAAAGGGAACCCGTGTTGATCCGTCCCGGCATCTTGGTACCTCAGCACGTAGACCCGTAAACTCAATATAAATACACCGAACACATAATTTTTTAGAAAGCTCAATATAACGTTGAATAAAACCTACATTGAACTATCAGTCTTTTCACGACAACGAAAAAAAGTTTTTTACACTCAGAGACGGTGTCGGTTTTCTTCTCAAAACGTGATCGTTTAATCCTCCTATCTACCTCCTCATATCCAGATTGACCAAGAGATCATCGATCGCATCTGAGGCAGCAAGGCTTCTTTACACGGGTGCGATCGAGGAGTACGTTCACGCCAAAGAAGTGGCAGCTATGAGTCTCAACGTCAGGGTGTTTCCAAGCAACTACGAGGTCGCTGAGGAACTCGATAGACTCACCGATGAGTTGGAAGGTGCAGGGAGACAGCGACGCCTCGTCGAAATGCGGGGATTGGCTCTCAATATTATGAATAAGCTAGAAAACTTCAGCCCAAGACTTATCGGGAGCGTCTGGAGGGGCACCGTGAGAAGGGGGAGTGACATAGATCTAATCGCCTTCTCAAATGACCACAAAAGGGTCGAGGCGGCACTTGTTGACTACAAGATTGGCGAGAAGGGCGAGGTTACATTCAAAGGTGGCGTCCACGCCTACCACTTCATTCTCCACCTAGGTGATTATAAAGGAGAAGTCGTGGTAAGGAACCCTGTTGGCTATGTTGAGGAGCGATGCGACATCTACGGAGACGTTAAGCAAGGCCTCACCCTTTTAGAGTTGGAAAGACTTTTGAGGATTGAGCCCCTACGCAGATTCGTCCCCAAGAGGCGTTCTAGGTGAGATTCTTCGGTTCATCGGGTATCCGCGGCGTCGCAAATATTGAGGTTACTCCACTCTTCGCACAGAAGCTAGGGGCAGCCCTCGCCACAATATATGAAGGTGGGGAGTTCATCGTTGGCAAAGACAATCGAATAACTGGGCCTATTCTAGAAGCTGCACTATCTGCTGGTTTGGTTTCTTGCGGTGGAGATATAAAGTTAGTCAACATCATCCCGACACCGGTGATAGCTTGGTTCACAAGAGAAACTAAGGCTAACGCCGGTGTAGCAATCTCCGCAAGTCACAACCCTCCCAAATATAACGGCTTCAAGGTCTTCAACGGCAACGGTATGAGCCTAACCGAAAAGGAGCAGAGGTCGGTTGAAGAGCTACTTGAAGGAGGGGAACTAGACTACGCGCTGTGGGATGTCGTTGGCTCCTCCGTTGATACTGATGCAACTTGGTTGTACATAGACGCCCTCCAGGAGAACCTAGTCCTCGACAAGGAGTGGAAAGTCGCTTGCGACCTCTACTGTGGCGCTGCTAGCACCATCGCTGCCGATGCCTTCGAGGCAATGGGGCTCTGCGCATCCATGATTAACAGCCACCCCGACGGTCACTTCCCGGCTGGAGACCCCGAGCCAACTATTGAAAACTTGGCAAGACTCGGCACTTACTTAAAGGCAACCGGGGCTGAAATCGGGTTCGGCTTCGACGGCGATGCCGACAGAATGATGGCAGTCGATGAGAAGGGAACTCCTGTGAGCGGCGACCAGCTACTCGCCGCTTACGCCGGGTATTCTGTGAAGAAGGCGGGAAAAGGCGTTGTTGTCACTCATGTTGGCACCTCGATGTGCATCGAGGATATGGTGGAGGCAGTAGGAGGCAAGGTGATCCGTGTTAGGGTAGGTGACGCTTATATTACCGAGGAAATAGAACGGCGACGTGCAGTATTTGGTGGTGAACCCATCGGTGCTTGGGTGCACTCAGATGTCCATATGTGCCCCGACGGCATCCTCAGTGCCCTCAAACTCCTTAAAGCTCTTGAGGAAAATGAGCAGACTCTCTCGGAGTTCGTGGGGGATGTACCAATCTACCCAACAAAGAGTGTCAAGATCGAGGTAAAGGACAGAGAGAAGACAATGATTGCTGTGGGAAAAAGTTACGAAAAGGTGTTCCCAGATTTCGAGTCCGTGAACCATGTCGATGGCGTCAGGTTAAAACTCCCTGAGGGGTGGATACTTGTCCGCGCCTCGGGTACCGAGCCACTGATCAGGCTTACCGCTGAGGGAAGGGATGAGAAAACGACCAAGAGGCTCATAGAAAGGGGATGCACATTAGTGAAGGGGGCTTCGAAGTGAAGGCGGTCATATTAATAGCTGGGAAAGGTGAGAGGCTTCAGCCTCTCACTGCGACAAGACCTAAGCAACTTCTCCCTATTGGTGGGAAAGCGCAGCTCGAGTGGCTCCTCCGAAATATCTCCGAAGCTGGGATCACGGAGGTCCTTCTCGTTACCCACTATATGGAGAACCAGATCAAGGCTAGATTTGGGGACGGTTCTAGGCTTGGTCTCAATCTTAACTATGTAAGGCAAGAGAAGATGGAGGGTACCGCAGACGCTTTCCGATTCGCAGAGAAGTTCACGGGCAATGAGGACTTTCTTGGCCTAAACGGCGACCTCTATCTTAGCCCCGGCATCATCAATGAGGTTGTACATTCCTACCGAAAAGGCTGCATGACGGTTACGGGTCTAGAGAGGGATCCTTACTTTTATGGGGCTCTTAGACTCGATGGAGATAAAGTTCTCGGTATCGTTGAGAAGCCGAGGCCTGGTAAAGCTCCGAGCAATGTAACAAACGCCGGCATCTATGTCTTTCCCAACAGCGTCTTTAAACAGATTAATGAGACGAAAAAAAGTCAAAGGGGAGAGTATGAGATCACTGACACGATTAACAAAATGATAACTGCGGGCGTAGAGACACGCCTTCACATGCTTGATGAAGACGACTGGCTTGATATTGGTCACCCCTGGACGCTTTTAGAGGCTAATGCCCGAGCTCTTGGTCGTTTCGAGGCGAAGATCGAGGGCTTAGTTGAAGCCGGCGCATACCTAAAAGGCCCCGTATATGTCGCTGAAACTGCAAGAATACGTAGTGGCGTCTACATCGAGGGCCCGGTTTACATTGGGGAGGGTTGTGATATTGGCCCTAATTGCTACATCCGAGCGGGTACAACCTTGGTATCGAACAATCGTGTGGGAGCCGGTTGCGAGATCAA
>CAZIAF010000037.1:0-16029 GCA_964537625.1 uncultured Candidatus Bathyarchaeia archaeon | reverse complement strand
GTCAACCCGAAGTCATCGAGGTGGACGTGGGTGTCGATGAACCCAGGCAAAACAGTCCTCCCTTCCAGGTCAAGCACCTTAGCTTCACGGTCAGCCATCTCCAAAGCTGCTTTATTGGAGCCAACGAAGGCGATTCTACAATATTTTACGGCAACGGCCTCTGATCGAGGCCTCGAGGGATCCAGTGTAACAACATTGGCATTAACTAAAACAAGATCTGGATGCATGCGACTCCTCACCGATGTTGAGTTCTTTCTATCTGGGGTAGTTAAGACTTGGTTCTCAGCCGAAGCTGCTTTAAATGATCCATGGGGGAGGGGAGGTGGATGCTTTGATTATCTGTATTGGAGTGAGAGAAGATGCTCCTTCTCGTTGTATCCCTTTATCTCCGAGCCGTCGCTCCTCTTCTGACCCATCTGGCGTGCGATCTCAGCATAGCCTGTGGAGAGCTTGTATTCCGGCGACATCGTAAATCTGGTTGGCAGGTTGCTGGTTCCCCTCTGCTCGAGGCCGAAGGCTAACTCCTCTACCTTGTCTTTAGGGGCGGTGAAGATCATTTCGTCGTCCTGGGCACCAGCGTAGCCCCTATCGCCCCTGCAGGGGACTGAGACCTGACACTCGTCCTTCAGTAGGCTGGGGACGACGGCGTAGACGCATGCTGAGTGGCCTCCTAAAACAGTTGTAATATCTCTACCATTCTTGTAGGCGACTCCAAGTAATAGCTTGAGGAGCTGAGCTGAGTTGCAGTAGATCACTGCAACGTCGGGTTCGAAGTTTGCAGTCTTCATTGGTGCTGAGACGATGCCAACGTACTCTCCTACCTTGAACCTGGGTAACTCTCGAGCCCAGTTAGCGCCTGCCTCGAGCGATGCAACACCGTCAGGGTAACGAGTCTTACCCTCAAAGAAGTAAGTGGGGGGCTCCACCAAACCGAAGCCGATGACAGGCTCCGGACACCACATATCCTCGAAAAGCTGAGCTACCGTTTTCCCGAACTTCCTAGTAAGCGAGAAACATTGGCAGGTCGACAAGCAAGCCCCATAATCCTGTTTTGGCCTCTCTGCGCCCTCAGGTACCTCGCCGAGGCTTCTTAGCATCTTCACAGCCATAGGGTAGCTGGCGGGGCGTATCTGTTCCTCTATACGTTTCCCGTAATCGTTGAAGAGGTTCAAAACGATCCACTTGTAGGATCAATAGCGGTCGACCCGTAAAAATTCTTAGATGCCTAGTTAGGGGGAGGGATCCACCACTCGGAGCCTGGCCGATCGACCCACTCTGGCCAGCGGAGTCCTACAGCTGGCTTCAAACCAGTCGGCATCAGGGGTTTCTCCCAGTGCTCAGCGCGCCTCATGTCGAACTCGTCCTTCGCGGCTATAATTAACTCCGACTTCTGGGCTAGGTCGATTGCGCTCATGGCAAGTACCTTTGCTGCAGTTTCACCCATTCTGTGTGTGGTGCCTACTCCGCAGAGGGCGGATTCTACCCATCTTGGGTACCTGAATCCGGATGTCATGGCTTTGCTGACGTAGAGTCGAGCCGTAGGCGCGTGCCATGTGAACTCATTCACGTCGTCGGCAGGGTGAAAGGCACCGTAAGCCTTCTCTGGCGGGGTTATGGAAACATCATATGGTTGTTCAGTCTCCTTAAGCCCAAGGTTGCGTTGGATCTCCTGAGCGAAGGCTATATCCTCTTCCTTGTACCTGTTGGGGCCATTCGCTATTAGGTTCGCCATGACGAGGTTCGTCATCACTTTGTTGGGTAAACCAGTTCGCACAGCGGTTATTAGTCGAGATTCGACTCTGCAGTCAGCCGCAATCGCGGCTCCTTGGGCACAGCGCTCTATGACTCTCCTGACGGAGTCCTGATCGGGGAGATTATTGGTCCTCCAAGCGTAGACTACCTGACTATACTCAGGAGTGCTAACCGTACACTGACCGCCCGTCATTATGAACTCGTTGATACTGCCACCGCGGCGCATAAGAGCGGGCATGTGCTCCTTCATCGTGTTGACATTATTGTACATCAGCACAGCGGCGTCTAAGGCGCCTGGGTAACTGATATCGCCGCTCTGACCGCCAGCAGCGGACTCGACCTTGAAGTCGAAGACCATGCTCATATATGGTAAGGGCCAGACGTTGCCTAGGACGGTGGTGGGGCCACCGGGATGCCAAGCGAGGAGGACATTCATATCATCGAATAGACCGTCACGCGCCATGAACGGTTTCCCAATGCATAGCTTTTCAGCGGGGGTGCCAAGGAGCCTGATCTTAACCGGAATATTGTGTTTCTTGGCGGTTTTCTTTAACGCGACTGCGGCGAAGCATGAGGCGACGCCGAGCATGTTGTGTGCGTCTGTGAATCCGGGGCCGTATGGGACTGCAGGTTCTTCCCAGGGAACAGGCTTCTGACTATGACCGGGCGTCGCATCGTATTCCGCGAAAAACCCGATTATAGGCCCCTTGTTCCCCCACTCAGATCTGAACGCAGTTGGCATACCGGAAACCCCCTCTTGGACTGTGAAGTCGTTCCTCAACAGGTAGTTGACGAGGAGCCTCATTGACTTGTATTCCCGGAGTCCAGGCTCGGCGTAACCGAAGATGGTGTCACTCATCTCCCCCATTTCTGTGGAGTTCTCATCGATCCATTCGGCAGCAGTAGTCTTCGCCATGCTCAAGCTAACCATTTCGTGTTCGGATGTTTCCCCGCCCCGCAGGGATTAAAAACCTTGTAGTCTTCTTACCATCGTTCGATGGTATAGGTGAAAGTGACCGCTCTCTTCACTATTTTCGCGCAATATGGACTCTACTTCTAGGTAAGATGGCTTGGCTTCATGGTCCTTGTTGTGGGCTCTCTTTGCTTGGTTTATTTACCAGTTTCTAACTTAATAGGTATAGTTTTCTCCTCTTTTCACTCTATTGACTTTTCCAAGTTCATTGAACTCGGCGTGTGCGTAAAAAGGCTACTGAGGAGTGCTTTGATCCAAATTTAAACTGATACTCAGTTGTGATTGTATGGGTTAATCTAGTTATGGCTTATTAGAGGATTAAACAAGGGTGAGTTCGATTCTCTCCTTGCCATTCCCTGGTTTGCTGCCTCGCTTAACTTGGATTCTTCCTATCTCACTAGTATTTCGGACATGCGTTCCCCCGCAAGCCATAGTTTCAAAGGGTTCGACTTTCCAAAGAATCTTCCCCAAACTTTCATCGAAGCTGTGGGTGATTGGTAACCCCTTCGAGATTAATTGGTTGACTCTGATCTCAACTTTCACTAACTTCTCTTTGTCTAGGGGTTCATCGAAGAGGTAGTCTGATCGGTCTTTTCTGTCGTCTAGTAGCCCCGAAGAAGCGGGTTTGCACTCTTTTCCGAAAACCTCCCTCATGGCATAGTAGACGAGGTGCGCGGCCGAGTGGAGGCGCATTATTCGGTAGCGTCTCTCCCAGTCAATTTTTCCTTGAACTCGCTGGCCAGTTGAGAAAGGAGGTGGGGTTTCAAGAATGTGGTGGACCTCCTCTCCTTCTATTAAGGTATTAATGACCCTGATCGTGGATATGTCACCAGTATCGCCGACTTGTCCACCTCCCTGGGGGAAGAAACAGGTTCTGTCGAGTACGACAATGTTTGCTTCGAGTCGGATGATGGTGGCGTCGAATTCCTTTATGTAGGGGTTTTGCCTGTAAAGTAGGTTAGTCAAATTCAACTCCTCTTGTTCGCAGTGATATTATCTCATTTTTTGTCAATCTGATTTATTATGTTCTGACTCCCTTAGCTACCTCTGAGAGGTAGTAACCGCTGTCTTTTATTGTTCTCTTCTGTGTCTTGTAGTCGACGTAAACGACGCCGAAGCGTCTACTATAACCATATGCCCACTCGAAGTTATCCATGGTGGACCAGGCAAAGTAGCCCTTGAGTGGAACACCCTCCTTCATCGCTTTGTGTGCGTATCTTATGTGTTCCCGGAGGTAGGCGACACGTCTCTCGTCATGCACTTTGCCTTGGGGGGTCATGGTATCTGTGAATGACGCACCGTTCTCGGTGATGTAAATCTGGGCTACCGGGTAGTTGGCGTTTACCCATTTGAGTATCTTGTATAGCCCCTCAGGGTAAACCTCCCAGCCCATTTCCGTGTATTCTCCGGGGGGATTTATCCTATTCATGTTCACTGGTGGTAGGTCGGACCCAGCTTTAACGACGCTTCTCCTATAGTTGTTTATGCCTAGGAAATCTATGGGCTGCTGGATCTGCTCAAAGTCTCCTGGAAGGACCTCTGGTGCGTTAGAGCCGTAGAGCTTCACCATTTCCTCCGGGTAGCCCTCCCTGTATAAGGGGTCGAGGTACCATCTGTTCTGGCACATCTCCCACCTCTTTGCTGCTGCAATGTCCTCTGGTCGGTTGCTGGCGGGCTCGACCATGTTCAGGTGGAGAACGATACCCAATTGGCTATTTGGGATGTTGTCGCGGAGCACCTGGATTGCTGCACCGTGGGCGAGGTATACGTAGTGGCTCGCCTTCAAAGCGGCATCCACACCGAGTCTAAGTCCAGGAGCATCCTCTCCGGTGACATAGCCTTGCCAAGCTAGCTCCCAGGGCTCGTTAAATGTCACCCAGTGCTTGACTCGGTCGCCGAGCTCCACACTTACCACGTCGGCGAACTCAGCAAAGTCCTGCACCACACCTCTTCTTAGCCAGCCATCCCCTTCATCCTGGAGTGCTTGGGGAAGATCGAAGTGATTCAAAGTGACAAATGGCGTGATCTTTGCCTCGACTAGGGCGTCTACGAGGTCGCTGTAGAATCGAAGTCCCTTGTTATTTACTTTGCCTCTTCCTTTTGGGAGGATCCTAGACCAGGAGATTGAGAACCTATAGGCGTTGACACCGAGCCTCTTCATGATCTCAACATCGTCGGGCCACCGGTGGTAATGGTCACAAGCGACGTCGCCATTCGTTTTATCTTCAATTACTCCGGGTTTATGGCTGTATATATCCCATATGCTGGGGCCGCGTCCATCTTCATTAACAGCGCCTTCTATCTGGTAGGCCGCACTAGCGGTTCCAAATAAGAAGCCTCTTGGGAATGAGAGTGGAAGAGATTCCATGATCATAAGTGGCGTTAAACACTATTTCCACGTTGCTCTAAATAAGCGTGGTTAATTCCCTCATTGTTAATAAATTGCCCCTCCGCAGGTTGTTATCAGTGATTTGTTGGTCGACGAACATCGCGTTGAGGAGACTCTAGACCCTGAGAACTGGGAGGAGCTCAAGGAAATCGGCCACCAAATGGTGGATGATCTGATCGATCACCTCGCTTCTGTGAGGCAAAGGCCGCCTGCAATGCCGATCAACGAGCAGATTACCGCGAACTTCATGCAGCCCCTCCCCCTTGAGCCGCAGGGCCTTGAGAAGGTTTATAGTGACTTCAAGGGCAATATCCTCAGAACCCACATGGGTCTAAACACTCACCCTCGGTTCTGGGGCTGGGTGGTTGGTACAGGTACAGCGCAGGGTGCCTTCGCTGAGATGCTCGCAACAGGCATCAACTTCAATATGCCCGGGGGGCCCTTCGCACCTGTCCTCATGGAGACCCAGTTACTAGAATGGTTTAAGAGCATTTTTGGATTCCCGAAGGGGGCGAGTGGACTCCTCGTAGGCGGTGGCTCGGAGGCAAACCTCCTCGGGATAGCCGTTGCTCGTAACACTAAGGCCGGTTTTAACGTGAGGAAGCTTGGTCAGGCAGCGACTCCCCGGAAAATGGTCCTCTACGGCTCAGTTGAGACACATGTGTGTATCGATAAGGCTGTGCAGCTCCTCGGACTCGGGCAGGACTCCTTCAAGAAGATATCCGTAGATGAAGACTACCGCGTCCGCGTCGACCTCCTTGAAGCTGCAATAAAAAAAGACAAAGCAGAGGGGTCACAACCATTCTGCATAATTGGCAACGCAGGCACCACCAACACTGGTTCCTTCGATGACCTGAAAGCTATTGCAGATCTGTGCCGGCGGGAGGAGTTATGGTTCCATGTAGATGGTGCTTTCGGCGCATGGACCAAAATCGGAGCGGACACTAAGAGACTGGTGGTGGGGATGGATCATGCTGACAGTCTCGCCTTCGACCTTCATAAGTGGATGTATATGCCCTTCGATGTGGCTTGTATCCTTATCCGGCGAGAGGAGGATCACTTCAAGACCTTTGCGGAGTACCCAGATTACTTCGGTAATGCTAAGACCATGAAACTCCGTACCGACTACGGTATTCAGATCAGCCGTTACTTCCGGAGCCTCAAGGTCTGGATGGGTCTCAAGGAGCATGGTTTGAATAAATATGGTCGACTTATTCAACAGAATTGTGACCAAGCCCAGTACTTCGCAGGTCTCGTGAAGGCATCGCCGGAGCTCGAGCTACTGGCGCCGGTCGCCGCGAATGTAGTATGCTTCAGATATCGTTTCCCCGGGCTACCTGAAGAGGCTTTGAACGAGTTGAATTCAAAGATATCGACGATGCTCATGGGTATGGGTGTCGCCGTTATTTCCGACACGAAGCTTAAGGGTAAACTCGCTCTGAGGATTTGCGTCGTGAACCATAGAAGTAGACGTGAAGACTTTGATCTCCTAACAATAAAAGTCAAAGAAATCGGGGCAATGATGCTTCAGAAGACGAGCACCAAGCCCTAATTTTTTGGAAGATAAGATATACCTTTTTTATCTTCCCAACATAGAGGTTAAAATCAATGCATCATACCTGTGATAGAATCTATTCTTTGGTGATTTCTTGAAAAGCACTTCCATTGCCCTTTTACTCATCGCAGTCATAACGTTTACAGTAGTCTCAACACTATCAACTTCTGCAAAGTCCTCAAACTTATGCGACTCTTGCCATTCAAATTACTACCAATATCTTGACATCCTCGAAAATAACAGTGGACAACAATTACCAACTTCAATAAAAGTTGGCGAAACAAAAACCTTCGCGATAGTCATTCAAAATCAATGCAATACAAAAAGCCACACCTCATTGACAAACGTCAGGGTGATTTTATCATCTAAAAACGGCTTTCTCAAAATAGATGCACCAACCTATAATATTGGAACAATGGGTATAGGCACAAAGACCGCCACATGGAAAGTCACTGGTACTTCACAGGGCTCCGACGAGCTTGTGATAACCGCCCAGGGCATTAACACACATAACCAGCTTACCTTCAGTGATACCTACACACCTAACGCCCAAATCGTTGTAAATCCAACAGTCACAATCCAGAATTATACGGTTACTATCTCAACGAAGGACTCCACAAGTTTGGTACTTCTAACCGGTGTTGACGTTGCACTCAACGGTGTTCACAAACTTACAGCCCAAAATGGGGTTGCCTCCTTCAGCATCTCCCCTGGCGCATATACCATTGAGATAACGAAGACTGGGTACCTTTCGACTAGTGAAATTATCACAGTCACAGCCAATACAACTTTGTCACGTAGCTTAACCAAAATCCCAAAGAACTCATATCCAATTATTATTTCTGTTATAGACAATTACTCAAATCCTGTCAAAGGTGCAAATATAACCATCTCCGACTTCCAGAAGATCACAGATCAACAAGGCAAAGCACTTTTTGACCTCTTAAATGGAACACATACAATAAAAATAGCACAGAATGGTTACATCCCGCTCATTGGCACATTATCTGTTACGGGGCCTGCAACGTTAACAAAAACACTTGCACCTGCACCCCCGCAGACATATACAATTAATGTCAAGGTCTCAGACTCGGAAACTTATACAAGCATAACAGGAGCTAAAATTACCCTCGATGGGAGAACGCAGCTAACAAACCTAACCGGATCTACATACTACATAATCCAATCCGGCACCTACTCTCTGAAAATCACGAAGGAAGGATACATACCCTTAAACGAAAACATCACAATAACAAGTGACTTAGAACTTGAGAGAAGCCTAATCTCTGAAAAAACAACAACAGATGCTCCCTCAATAATGTTATTCATCCATCCACCGATCGCAATTATAGCTTATCTAATCCTTTTTACTTTTACAACTCTACTTTTTGTGAACAGCGAAAAAACGGCTATACTCGTCAGAGTCGGTTTCTACGCTTGGATTCTCTCCCTCATAGGCATGTTTACGGGAATGCTATGGGCTCGAGATGCTTGGGGGTCTTTTTGGTCCTGGGAACCACGTGAGATGACTACCCTCGCATTAACCCTGACGATCTCTTTCATGATGGTAACTTATCTTGAAAATAAAGTCATACTAACAAAAACTCTCTCAGTTGTTTCCTGTCTTATTATAATATACGCTATGCAGAACTACTTCCTAATCGCTGGTTTACTTTCCCTTCTAATAATTATCGCAATGAGATGGGAAAATTATGCAGCGATGGAAAAAACTAAGAGATACGCAGAGTTAATCAAGCTTAACAGGAGCTTATCTTGGGTTTTTATCGGAGTATCTTTTGTAACTCTCGGTGCAGGATATTTATTAACACGGCTTGGATTCGACCCAGCGATATCGCGCCCCATCCACACATATCTCGGATACGCTTTTACTGCGTTGCTCATGGCTCATATCCTCCTTTCCTTAACATATCCCTACCCTTGGAAGGGGTACCTCAAATCATTCCTCCACAAAATAACTATCAATTCAACTGCTACTTTTATACAGGAATCATCGGCGATTATACTTATACTAGTTTCTTTATCTCAGGTAATAACCGGTCTCAGTTGGTTAAACGTCACTTTAGCTAGTTTAATTCCCTTAAGATTACACGTGGACTTAGACAATATACTTCTTAATATACTTGTTATACATGGTGCAATCGGCATAAGAGCCGCCACGAAAAGAAGGAAACTGAGTATTCCCGGAGGAGAAACCATGTTCCTATTCTTGACGGTTACAATAATTATAATTATTCTATACTTTCAATACTACACGAAATCAATTTAACCCAAATATGTTAATTCGAATAATTAGGACGATGGCTCATGTAAAAAATTCCTGAAATACCCAAACATAACGTATATGTGTTAAAAGACAACCTATTTTTTCAACGGCTACTTCCCTTGACAGGGAGTCAATCTACAACGACATAAAAATACAGGAAATATGTTGGATTTGATTTAAAGCTTCCACATAATTAAAAACGGTGTAAACATGAAAAGCAACCCTAATCGACTGATCAGGGAAAAGAGCCCCTACCTTCTTCAACACGCTAACAATCCGGTCGATTGGTATCCGTGGGATATCACCGCCTTCGATGAAGCTCAACGACGAGATGTACCTATCTTTCTTAGTGTAGGGTACTCAACTTGTCACTGGTGCCACGTTATGGAACGTGAAAGTTTCAGCGATCCTGAAGTCGCTGAGCTACTCAACAATTCATTTGTCTGCATCAAAGTAGACCGAGAGGAACGTCCTGATATTGATGCGGTTTACATGGCTGCCTGCCAGATGCTCACTGGAAGCGGAGGCTGGCCTCTCACAGTAGTGATGACTCCTCAAAAGGAACCTTTCTGGGCTGGAACCTACATTCCAAAACAAAGCCGATTCGGAATAGCAGGTTTAACTGAGCTGATCCCGATTATAAGCGAGCTTTGGAAGCATCAGAGATACCGAGCCGTATCATTAGCGACATCTGTAGTTGAGGCTCTTAATCAACCAGCAGGTATCCATTCGGTTAGAAGTCCTAGTATTAGTTCCCTCGAGAGATGTTATGAAGCCCTCTCTACCGAATATGATGAAGAGCATGGAGGGTTCGGCGAAGCTCCCAAGTTCCCTTCTCCCCATAAACTACTCTTCCTTCTAAGATATTGGAAAAGAACCGGAAACACTCACGCCCTGAAGATGGTTGAAGATACATTAGAGGAGATGAGAAAAGGAGGGATAAACGATCAATTAGGAGGTGGGTTCCACCGTTACTCAACAGATAGAAAATGGCTTACTCCCCACTTCGAGAAAATGTTGTATGATCAAGCCACACTTCTCATAGCTTACACCGAAGCATACCAAGCTACGGGTAACCCCCGATTCTCCGATACGGTGAAGGCCATCGCTGAGTACGTATTACGGGATCTCACCTCTCCTGATGGGGCTTTCTACTCAGCTGAAGACGCTGACAGTGAAGGATCGGAAGGTAAATTCTATCTTTGGAAGCTCGAGGATCTTGAAAAAGAGCTCGGAGAAGACTCAAATGCAGCAGCTAAGCTTTTTGATGTAACACCTATAGGGAACTTTCATGAAACACCCGCCGCAAACATTCTACATATTGATCTATCCGAAACCCAACTCGCTGAAATGATGGATATCACAAGTCAGAAAGCTTCCGAGAAGATTCTAACCATCAGGAAGAAGCTTCTTGAAGCAAGAAGCAGACGGGTCAGACCACTTCTTGACGATAAGGTGATTACAGACTGGAATGGCTTAATGATTTCAGCCTTCGCTAAAGCGGGGGTAACACTTAAGGAAAAAATGTATATCGACGCTGCGGAGAGAGCGGCGTCCTTCATCGAAGATAAATTATCCAAAGGAGGGTTAAAACACCGATATTTCCGAGGGGAGGCATCGATCAAAGGCTTCCTCGATGACTACGCATATCTTACTTGGGGTTTAATAGAGCTCTTCCAAGCTACATTTAAGACAAAATACCTGAAGCAAGCAATCCAGCTTAGCCAGACTGCTTTAGAGAACTTTTGGGATAATGACTTTGGTGGATTCTACATCGGAAGTAGCGACTCGGATCAGGTTACTAGGACGAAGGATGTTTACGATGGAGCCAAGCCCTCAGGCAACTCTGTCATGGCGCTTAACTTATTGCTTCTAAGCAGAATAACCGGCGACCAAAGGTTCGAGGAAGCTGCGGCTAAACTATTCACATGCTTCGCTTCAAATCTCGATGCTAACCCTTCAGCATACACTTTTCTGTTGTCAGCGCTTGACTATGCCCTCGGGCCATCATATGAAGTGGTTATCGCCGGCGAAGAGCCAAATGGCGTATCGACGATGATAGAAGCCCTAAGAGAATCCTACAATCCAAACAAAGTTCTGCTATTAAAAACCCCTGAACTGGACGAAATAACCGGATTCACAAAAGACATGAAGGCTGTAAATGGTGAAGTGACTGTCTATGTCTGTGAGGGACGCGTCTGCAACCTCCCGACAAACGATGTAAAAAAAGCATTAAAGAAAATGAAAGGTGGAAGGTATTAACAACGGTTTTTTTCAAAATAAAATCGTATAAGTATACTAAAATTACCTCAAGATAGCTCGTCGATGCTTTGTAACAGCCTCAAAGGTTCAGGTGAGAGATTACTTTCGCTCTATCTTCCAAGTAGTGCCCTCAGCTGTGTCGGATAGGCTGACACCGAGTTTAACAAGGGCATTCCTAATCTCATCAGCCTTCTGGTAGTTCTTCTCCTTGCGGAAGGTGTTGCGCATGTCGGAGAGGAGTCTGATGAGATCTTCAGTGATAATATCGGTTCCTCCGCCACGGGCTTCGAAGAGGCCGAGTGCGTCGAGGAGACTTCGGTAGGTTCGATATACCTTAAATGCAACTCCTTTGTTGGCTGATGTCGTGAGGTATTCGTTGATAACTCCACTCATAGCGTGAAGAGCATCAAGGGCAGTGTGGCTATCGAGATCATCGTCCATCGCTGCTTCGAAGTCGTTTCGGTGCTCCTCTAACTGTTCTAGAATTTTTAATTCTCTTGAGTTGAGGTCAAGGTTAATGTCAGGGGACTTTAGAGCGATTTCAAGAAGATCCAGAGTGTTCTCGAGGCGCTTTGCGGAACCTTCGGCGCTCTTCATTGCATCATCGGTGTAGTCAAGAGGGCGTCTATAATGGGTACCTAGGTAAAAGTAACGGAAAGCATCCGCGGAGTATTTGGCAAGAACCTCTTCGAAGCCGATGTAGTTCCCAAGGCTTTTGCTCATTTTCTTTCCGTTGATTAATAGGTGGCGTATATGAACCCAGTAGTGAACGAACGTTTTTCCTGTCAGGGTCTCGGATTGGGCGATCTCGTTAGTGTGGTGAGGGAAGACGAGGTCCTCCCCTCCGGCATGGATGTCGAGGGTCTCGCCGAGGAGGTCGCGGGTCATAACGCTGCATTCGATGTGCCATCCCGGTCTACCTTTACCCCATGGGCTATCCCATGAGAGACCTGACTCCTTCACACTTCGCCTAAGCTCTTCAGAGGTGCTCTTCTTCCAGAGAGCGAAGTCCTGTGCGGTCTCTTTATCGTATTCGTCCTTAGCCATGCGCTCGGTTGCCTTTACCTGTTTGAGGTCAACTCCGCTAAGGCGGCCATAGTCTGGGTACTCGTCTATGTCGAAATAGACGCCATCCTCTGCCTCATAGGCTGCGCCTTTAGTAATGAGTTGCTGGATGAAGTCTATTATCTGTGGGATGTACTCGGTGGCACGTGGGTAGGCGGTGGCTCTGCGAATGTTGAGCATGTCGATGCCCCTAAGGAAGCTGCGGGTGTACTTCTCTGTGAATTGCTTGATAGGTTCACCCGCCTTAGCAGAGTCTCTGATAGTCTTATCGTCGATGTCGGTGACATTCATTATCATCGTTACGTCGTATCCACGATACTCGAGCCATCTGCGGAGGAGATCTGTGGCGACGAAGCTGCGGAAGTTACCGATATGTGGGTCACCGTAGACGGTAGGTCCACATGCGTAGAATTTTACTTTCCCAATTATTTGCGGTTTAAAAAAGCGCTTTGAGCGTTTTTTTGTGTCGTATAACTTTAACTTTCTCATAGTCACAGCGTGGTCCTCCAGAATTCTTGCTTCGCTATATAAGGGATCTCTTTTCTCATATACGAATTAAGATACACAATAGTTTCATTCTTCCCTATCTAACTGGATGAGGTTTATTACAGGCATTTATAAGTGTTGAGGAGTAGACTTAGGCGATTTACAGTTTTTCTGTAAGTTGCTTCATTTGGTCACTTAGGCGTCGGCGACCTGTTTCTGCGGTGATCTCACTTCTCGTGGCTTCGATTACTCCCCGAGCGATGTCGAGTTTTCTTCGGAGCCCCTTCAAGAGGGAGGCATCTTCCATTGCAACGAGGTTAAGATAGATCTCCTCCATGCGCGAAAGGTGAGCTTCAGCCGTCTCTAGGTCTCCGAGGCG
Source organism: uncultured Candidatus Bathyarchaeia archaeon (assembly GCA_964537625.1). Classification (GTDB taxonomy): domain Archaea; phylum Thermoproteota; class Bathyarchaeia; order TCS64; family TCS64; genus UBA8941. Next base: position 2,884 of record CAZIAF010000037.1, on the reverse strand, counting down.
CAGAGCGTCTAGAGTCTCTCTTCTGAGCTCCCCCGGGACATCGCCAAGACCTAGCAGATATCGGGTTGGGTTTGTGCAGATATTTTCTGGAGTTGGGTAAATCCCTTTTGTGAGGAGGCTGTGGAGTATTTGGGCTTCAGCGTGCTCCTCATAGGCTGCTTCCACCTCCTCATAGTAGTTGAGCTCTGGGTAGGCTTGGATGTGGGGCTGGGTCTCGTTTAAGAGTCGGCTTGCTTCGATTAGATTTTTATTGGCTTTATCGGGTTTTTGGTTGTGGTCGAATAGGATAGCTTGTTTCGAGAGTTGACGCGCTTTTCGAGCTCGGTTAAGGACTTCATCCCGGGCCTTTTCTCTGCCTTGAAGTTCTTCAGCCGCTCTCTTGATGAGATCTTCTAACATTTTTTCACCCTAGTATCTGGCGGAGCATGTCAGCTGTAATGTTTCCTCCACTCAGGATCAGGCCAACCTTCTTACCCTTTAGCTGATCTCGGAGCTTTATTGCGGCTGCAAGAGGCGCAGCACCAGCACCCTCCGCTATCGTATGGGCCTTCTCAACGTAGAGTTTGATAGCCTGTCTGATCTCATCGTCGGAGACGAGAACAAAATCGTCGGCGAGGTCTCGAAGTATCTGGACTGGGAGCTCGAAGGCTTGACGCGTGGCGAGGCCGTCCGCCATCGTCTTAGCTGTGTCTGTGTGTTCGAGCTGGCCGCTATGCCAACTCCGGTATACGCTGGGTGCTGCTTCAGTTTGGACGGCGATTATCTTGGTCTTAGGACTTAGAGCCTTGTAAGCTATGGCGCAGCCTGAGGCACATGTTCCAGCGCCCACCGGCGCGATTACGGCGTCAAGATCAGGCTGGTCTTCGATCATCTCTAAGGCCATTGTGCCAACACCGGCAATGAGATGCGGTTCGTTAGCTGAGTGTATATACCGGTACCCATGTTGCTTAGCGAGAGTCTCTGCGTTTAGACGAGCCTCATCGTAGTCTTTTCCCTGCTCAATTATATCTGCTCCGAAGCTTCGAATGGCCGCTACCTTGTCGGGGTTTGCTCCCTGTTGGACGCAGATTATGGATTTAACTCCGAAGATCCGTGAGGCGAGGGCTATGGATTGGCCGTGGTTGCCAGTGGATGCGGTTATAACCCCTCTTTCCTTTTCGCTGGAGGAAAGCTGGGAGACGAGGTTGATACCTCCTCGAATTTTAAAAGCACCGGTCGGGTTGTGGTTCTCATGCTTTACCCACGCTTCAGCTCCGAGAGGCTGGTAAAGTCCCGGATAGCTGAAAATGGGAGTCTTCGTTAGATATGGCTGAATATTTCTTCGAGCCAAAAATATCTCTTTAAGGGTTGGTCTCCGCAACTTGATCATCTATGAATATACGAGTCTACTTAATATCTCTACAATACACTAACTTTCTACTATTACGACTTAAGAAACAGGCATAACCTCAACCTATTCTTTGGGTAGACTCAATATCTCGAGTGAAAACAATCACTTCCTCTTTGACTAACCTATATTCAATGGATTGAAGCATCAATGAAGGAATGCCTTGATCACAGATAGCCCGAGTGATTTTGATGTCCAAGCGCGCCATTTTATTACCTTGAATAACGTTTTCTCTTTGATACAGCTTGTCGAATCAACCAGACGAGATCGTAGATCAGGTTGTAAAGTACACATATGGTACTTGGCGTTTCCAGAAAGGATGGAGGCCTCAGCATATAGTTGATGCAGAAGGTGTCTACCTCACCGATGTTTCTGGGAAGAGATACCTAGATTTTTCGTCCCAACTCATGTGCTCTAATTTGGGCCATAAGAATCAGGCACTCATCAAAGCGATTGTTGAGCAGGCTCAGAAAATGCCCTACATAAACCCTGCCTACTCTACCGACATCAGGGCAAAGGTGAGTGAGGCTTTAGTAAAGGTCCTGCCCTCAGGGCTCGAGAAGATATTCTACTCGACATCGGGGACAGAGGCTAACGAGGCCGCTCTTAAGATCTCTAGGATGTACCATAAGTCTAGGGGAGCTTACAAGGTAATTTCCCGCTACACTTCTTACCACGGTTCAACAGCAGCAGCCATCGCCTGCACAGGCGATCCCCGAAGGTGGTTTGCTGAGCCAAGCAGTAAGGTTGATGGCACTGTATTCGCCCCAGATTGTTATTGCTATAGGTGCCCATTCAACCAAGAGTACCCAGACTGCGGTGTGACTTGCGCAGAATATGTTGACTATATTCTTAGAAACGAGGGAAACGTTGCCGCTCTCATAGTGGAGCCCGTAGTCGGCACAAACGGAGTACTTGTCCCAGTCATGGAGTATCTACCCCGTCTGAAGCAGATAGCTGAGGAACACAACGTAATCTTCATAGCTGACGAGGTGATGGCGGGTTGGGGAAGAACCGGTACTTGGTTCGCCGTCGACAACTGGGGGGTTAAACCTGATATCCTCGTCACAGCTAAGGGCAGCACCGGCGCCTACACACCCCTCGGCATAACTGCCACCACTAAAAAGATCGCAGATTACTTCGAGGAGAATTATTTCGCCCATGGCCACACATACGAGGCACACCCCCTCGCCATGGCACCGGTCGTCCCAGCGATAAACGAATACAAGCGCCTAAACCTCTTCGAAAACGCTAAAAAACTCGGCGCCCATATGGGAAAAAGGCTAAACGAACTCAAGGATCGACACTCTTCAATCGGAGACGTGAGGGGTATAGGCCTTTTCTGGGCTGTCGAGATCGTTAAAAATAGGAAGACGAAAAAACCCTTCAATACACGGACTGACAAGGTCAGCGGCGTCCCATTGATGGTGGACAAGGTAGCCGCTGAGATGGGTAGGAAAGGCGTAATCTGCAACAACTGGATAAGCCACTGCGTTA
>CAZIAF010000036.1:0-16228 GCA_964537625.1 uncultured Candidatus Bathyarchaeia archaeon | reverse complement strand
GGTGGTCAGATAAAGAGTAACGATGGTAGCCGTTGAAAGGTCGGCGTCCATTATGTTGGCATTATGAATCTTTATTCTGCCCTCAATCGCATTATCTGTTATCTTTTTTTTCAGAGACTCCAATAAATCTAGGCTAAGGTCGTATCCGACTGCCTTATCGACATCGAACTCCTCCACGGCTGAGAAGAGTATCCTACCGTCGCCGCAGCCTAAGTCGAATACCACGTCTCCTGGTCCAGCCCCGGCGAGGCGTAGCATCTCGCGAACAACATTTAGATGCGTCGGGACATATGGCGCAAGGCTTTCAGGGTGATCCCCCCAGAATGTTCCTCTGACCCCGTCAGATTCCCTCCTATCGAAATCCTTAGGGTCTGCACGACGGTCATCTACCATAGCTGAAATCACCTCCACCAAACTCTTTAATCCTACGCATCGGAGAGCTTAGATTTTAAAAACTCATAATTGAATGATCATATATGGAGCTAAAGATAGTTGACGTAGTCACACCCCCCGAGTGCAACATAATACTCGGGCAGAGCCACTTCATAAAGACCGTTGAGGACGTCTATGAGGCGCTCGCTTCCTCGGCGTCGGGGATCAAGTTCGGTTTAGCGTTTTGTGAGTCGAGTGGCGAGTGCCTCGTCCGCCACGACGGCAACGATCCAGAGCTGCGCAGGATAGCAGCCGAGGTTGCATACACCATCGGCTGTGGCCATATCTTTATCATCTACCTAAAAGGCGCTTTTCCTATCAATGTACTCACCCAACTCAAGACTGTACCTGAGGTATGTGGAATCTATGCCGCCACGGCTAATCCCCTTCAAATAGTCGTTGCTGAGACGGAACAAGGTCGAGGCGTTATTGGGGTTATAGATGGCGCCAAATCCAAGGGGATCGAGGATGAGAATGGCGTCAAGTGGCGAAAAACCTTCCTTAGGCAGATAGGCTATAAAACTTGAGTACTAGGCTCCCATTATCTGAGGCGTGAGTATCTCGCTTAGAACGCTCCTTCCAAGGTCGGTGAGTTCAAGAATCTTCCACTTTAACACACCCAACCGCTGGAGACTACGTTTCACACCTTCCGGGATGCTTCTCGGTTTAGTGCCCTCGAGAGACTTTACAAGCTCATCCTTATAGAGGTATACAAGGTTCCTTCGGCTGATCTCCTCAAACTCCTTCAATTGGTCGACACTGTAGCCCGCAGCTTCCTTCTCAGGTTCTACCCCCCTTGGAAAGCTGATAAAGTATGCTGTGTTATTGGCAACCCTAATGTGGCCGAGGTGTTGTAGGCTTTCTAGGCTTTTCACAGCTCCATCCCTATATTTCCAGTATCCGATAAGCTCCTTCATTAGAACGCCATTCTCCTCTCTTTGGAGACGCCTCAGAACCTCGATCTGGATGTTGCCCAGCAAACCGCTGACCTTACCCTGCTGTTTTCCTTGATACATCTTCTATCGAAGAATAAAATGTTTACCCCGAAACGATGGAAAGAGCTTCTCAAGGAGCCAACTCTTTTTATTGTGACCTTACGCTACCATGTGAATAAGATATATTTGTCAATCTTAACAGTAGAAGTACACTTCTAGGTTCTGTTAAACCCACTGGAAACAGTTTATGAAAAGGAAGGTCACGTCTATGAAAATAACCCTGAGAAGAGCAAGACCTGAGGACCGCGAGAAAGCGATCTGGGTCGAGTCTAAATCCACACCTAATCTCAGCTACTTGCCATATGTTTTCGACATGTTCGTTTCTGACGAGGTCGGCGAGTTCAGCGTAGCCGAACTCGACGGTGAAATCGTTGGTACAGGAAAATATACAATTGTACCCGATGGCTCCGCTTGGCTTGAGACGCTTCGCGTCATCCCTGAGCGTCAAGGCCTCGGTATCGGAAAATGCTTCTACAAGCGCTGGCTCGACATCGCCCGCAGTCAGGGCGTGAAGACTTTGCGAATGTACACAGGCGTCGAGAACGTTGTGAGTGAGGGACTCGCCAAGAGGTTCGGCCTTAAACTGGCTGGAACATTCCGAGGCGCCTCTTTACCGTGTCAGCCTATTGAAGTACGAGCAAAGTCTTCCTTCAGACAGGTCACAGATCCAGATATAGCGATTTCTATCCTGATGCCCCTTCGCGAGAGATGGGGGGGCTTTCTGGTTATGAACCGTACATTCTATACCCTTACACCTGCCCTCTGCGCTGATCTCGCAGAGAAGAAGATGATCTATGAGGATCCGACGAGCCAAAGTGTAATTACCTTGGGTGCCCGTTACATGCCTGAACAAGCACTCCATATAGGAGCATTTGGAGGCGATGCAGCGCTTTGTCTCGATTTCGCCATGCAGATTTGTACTGAGCGCCACGCAGGACGCCTGAGTTGTCTATTCCCTCCGACAGCCACCGACACCCAGGATACTCTGACGAAGCATGGCTTCCACTTAGATAAGTCGGATTATATTGTAATGGAGATCAATCTGGATATGTGAAGAACTTTCAATATATAATCTTAAAACAGTATATTCTAATCATTCGTTTTTTCGAGGAATATTGTGTTCACCAATCAACTAATGTAGAGTAGAAAATTTCTTTTTGTTATTAACCGCACAAGTATCGGTTATTCGAACAGACGTTTAAGGGCCGCAGGAAGCTCCCTTAGGCCCAGGTCGCCCCTAATGGTCTCGATCCTTCCTTTCTGTTGGTAGAAGTCGAGCAACGGTTGCGTTTTCTCCCTGTAGACTTCGAGTCTATGCTTGATTACTTCCGGTTTGTCATCATCGCGATAGATTAAAGCAGTGGCGCAGACATCGCATTTATTCTCAATAGTAGGCGGTTTGTTTACCAGGTGGTAAATTGCTCCACATCTTGGGCAGCTCCTCCTTTTACTAAGCCTGTCTACTATTATGCTGTCCTCCAGCACAACGTGGATGACGTGGTCTAACCTTTTTCCTGTGTCTCTAAGAATCTCGTCAAGCGCTTTAGCCTGATTTGGGCTTCTGGGGTAGCCATCCAGAATGAATCCGTCAGCTGCATCAGACTGAGCTAATCTATCCCTAACAAGTGCGTTCACCAGATTATCTGGCACTAGCTCACCGCGATCCATGTATCCCTTCGCTGTGTTTCCCAGAGGCGTATAGCCAGTTACTGCCGTCCTCAGCATATCGCCAGTAGTAATTACCGGAACATTATACAACTCACCGATGATCTTGGCACATGTTCCCTTCCCTGAACCCGGTGGACCCAAAAGCACGATCCTCACAGAACAACCCCCAAGAGCACGGGCAGATACCAACTCTAGCGATTATAACGTTTACGGAGATAAAACGTGAAAAATTGCCCTTCAGTCAAACCCTGGAAAAAAAGCACTAAATTAATGGATCTGTAACGATATACTGTTGAGAAATTGAAGGGGGATTTTATACCTTATTTCACATGTTTATACTTAACAGGATCTTGGACACGTTGTTCGAAAAACGATTTTCTAACCCGATTCCGTGAGATAAAGCGGAGAATATTTATAGAATCTATTAAGAGAACCTTGAGTAGGTGCGAAATTGGACGAGGCGAACCTCTTCTCTCTCCTCGGTATTACCTTGATCCTTCTAGGCGTTGTTTTTTTAGCCCTTCCTTATATTGGCAGAGTCATAGACGTCGATAAGATCCCATGGATAATAATCTGGGTCTATAGAAGTGACGGATTCACGTTTGCTACCTCACCGATTCTGCTTCTAGTTTCGGTGATATCGCTTCTACTTGCCTACTTTCGCCGTTAGCTCTTCTGCTTGTACAGGTCGATCAACGCGTCCACTAGCTCCTCCTCTGATTGTAGTTGCGAGTAGGCCAAAGGTAGACCCTCATGCTCTGCGAGGCTTACTGCAAGTGGATCGATCTTCTTTATCTTCCCGTGCAGGATGACCACTCTGGGTTTGAAGGGGCTGATCTTCACGGCTATCATTGGGCTCCTACCTTGGCTGACTTCGGTGAACACCAGCGCACGCTCGCTTGTTGCTCCGAATATTCTGTAGAAGTCTAGTCCGGATAACGTTAGTATAGCCTTGACGCTGTCTATGATCGTGTAGCCGAAGAGGTCTTGCCCCATTTTCTCCTTTCCAGTTAGCACCTCAGCATCAACAGCTCGGCATACTTGCTCTACGGTCACTGGCTGCATGAACTCCCTGATGTCGGTGAAGACGTCGCTCGGATCCATTGTGATTCTCGCCATTTGCCGGATGTAGCCTCCGCCACGCTGCTGATCCAGGTCCAATAATGCCTCGACATAACGTTTTATAAAGCCGCTTCCGGGAGAAAGCCGACGTCCTGTCTCGTAGTCGCTTATCACCGAAGGTGAAAGCTCCAGCTCGTCAGCTAGCTCCATTTGGTTCACGTTCAGAAGTCCCCGCCATTTACGCATCGTCTGACCTGGATTACTACTGAGTACAATCTCTCCAGCGATGCGCTTCGCTAAGGTATCCCTGACGGGACTGAAAGCAGACATCACCTAGAAACTAGCTTGAAGAAGTAAAAAAGGGTGAGGAGGCTAGACTCCAGCCTTCTCGCAGAGGATCTGCCACCTGAGATCAATAGACTCCTGGATCTCTTTGATCAGGTCTTCCCTCTTGTTTGGTCTGAACAGGTGTCTAAAGCGGCCTTGGGGCTCGAGGTACGCTTCGACCGGTTTCTTGGTCTCTGGTCTCTTCGCTATCGAGAGGCTTGGAGTTGATAACTCATAGATCGCTCTACCCTTCTCTTGTCTGCACTCGTAGAGCGGGAAAACACATGTCTGTGTCGCTAAACGGCTGATCTCGATGGTCTTCTCCGGCGGATACCTCCAGCCCCTTGCACATGGCACTAGGCCGTGGAGAAACGTCGGTCCAACGACTTCGAAAGCCTTCCTAGCCTTCTTCATTACATCAAGTGGCCAAGCAGAGTTTAACATCGCCACATACGGGATCCCATGGGCTATTATGATATCATCGATTGGCTTCTTAGTCTCTAATTTACCCGGTACGACGTGGCCTGCGGGGCTCGTCGTCGTAGCTGCTGTGAATGGCGTGCCGCCACTCCTCTGGATACCTGTGTTCATATACGCCTCGTTATCCAGGAGCACATAGGTGAAATCGTGACCACGCTCGATGGCGCCTGAAAGAGCTTGGAACCCGATGTCGTAGGTACCTCCGTCACCGGCGAAGGCGACAACGTCAATCTGTGGATACTTTGCCAACGGTCCATCCTTTTTCTTATGCATGGCTTTTATTGCTGCCTCGATCCCACTGGCTGTTGCTGCGGTGTTCTCGAATGCGCTATGTATCCAAGGCAGATCCCATGCGCTGTATGGGAAGATCGTTGTAGCTACCTCTAGGCAACCTGTTGCGTTAGTCAGTATCGTCGGGCCCCGAGTCGCTTTCAGCACAAGGCGGACCATAATGGTCTCGTCGCATCCTGCGCAGAGTCTTGCTCCTCCGACAAGGAGATCTGGTTTCTTCGCCATTTCTTTGAAGGTAATTTCGCTCATTACTCTCTCACCCCCACAAAATTCACCTGATGATCCACCTCACCTTTCTCTTTCACCTTGAGAAGGCTCTTGAAGATGCTCCTTATCATGTCGGGGCTCGTGTCTCTGCCGCCGAGACCATGAATGTAGTCAGCGATCAATGGTTTCTTCTCAGCATCGTAGAACACGGTTCTGATCTCCTCATAGAGGGGACCACCCGGAGCTCCGAAGCTCACCGCCTTCTCCATGACGCCGAGCACTGGAACTTTACCGATTGCCTTGATCAGCGCTTCGACAGGGAAAGGACGGAAGAGCCTCATCTTCACCATTCCTACCTTGATACCTTCTGCTCTGAGTTCGTCCACGACCTCGCGAACTGTTCCCATAGCAGAGCCGAGACCGATCACAGCGACCTCTGCGTCCTCCATCATGTAAGGGTACATGTAATCGAGTTTGCGGCCGGTGATCTCCTCGAACTCTTTATCGACCTCTGTGATTGCTTTGAGCGCGTCCGTCATTGCTTCCGACTGCTGGACTTTGTGCTCAAAGTAGAAGTCTTGTAAGTCGAGTGGACCTATAGTAAGGGGGCAGGCTGGGTCGAGTCTGTATTCGGTTTCACCGTGGTGCCCCTCAGTCTTCATGAACACTCTTTTTCCGACGAATGTTTTCACTATGTCGTCTGGTAAGGTGTAGACGTTCTCCATGGTGTGGCTTATAGTGAAGCCGTCGAAGCACACCATTACAGGAAGTTGGATATCTAGGTGCTCTGCGATCCTCCAGGCTTCGACGCTGGCGTCGTAGACTTCTTGGCTGTTCTCGCAGTATATTTGTATCCAGCCGCTGTCTCTGGCGCCCATCGAGTCGCTGTGATCGTTGTGGATGTTTATTGGTCCGCTGAGAGCCCTATTTGCGACGGCCATTACAATTGGTTGCCTCAGACCTGATGCTATATAGAGGATTTCCCACATTAATGCCAGCCCATTTGCAGCCGTAGCTGTGTATGCGCGGGCGCCTGTCGCTGAGGCGCCAACGCAGGCGCTTAAAGCGCTGTGCTCTGATTCCACCGCAACAAATTCACTGTTTACTAAACCGTCGGCTACATATTCGCTATATCTCTCCACGATAATCGTTTGTGGAGTGATTGGATAGGCTGCAACTACGTCGGGGTCAACCTGTTTTGTTGCATATGCGGAAGACTCGTCGCCGTTCAGTCCCATTAGTTTCTGTTTTGCTTTCATTTCTTGGACACCATCTCAATACACTTCACCGGGCACTCGTTGGCACATATGCCACAGCCTTTACAATATCTGTAGTCGACCTCTGTGTATCCGTCCTCCCTTACTTTTATTGCACCCTCGGGACAGAAGAAGTGGCATAGTGTGCACTTGGTGCACTTCTTTTGGTCGATCTTGGGGGTTGCGACGCCCCAATCGCCGGTCTCATATTCACGGGTCGACTTATAGGGGACAGCACCTTTAGGCAGTGTCTTCCAGCCTCTCTGTTTAACGCTCAACCCTTGACAGCCTCCTTGTATGCGGATTCTATGACCTCTAGGTTCTGGTCTCTGACCTTTCCCTGAAAACGCTCCTTTACTACAGTGAGCACTGACTCTAGCTTGACTATTCCAGACGCTTTTACGACGGCGCCGAGCACCGCTGTGTTTGTGATATTCATGCCGAGGATCCTCATTGCCATTCCAGTAGCGTCCACAACCCAGGTCTCGTTCTCGGCACCAATCTTCTTCTTAACTGCTGCTGGTGATTCGGTTGTGTTCGCGATCACCTTGCTCGAAGGCTTTAAGCCTTCAGCTACTACTGGTCCGAGAAGCGTTGGATCCAGAACAACAACCATATCTGGTTCATACACACTCGAGTGTATTTGGATTGGTTTGTTGCTTATCCGTGTGAACGCAGTCATCGGCGCTCCAGCCCTTTCAGGGCCGAAAGCCGGGAAGCTCTGAATCTGTTTCTCCTCTAAAAGCCCTGCTTGGGCGAGAAGGAGAGACGCTGTCCAGGCGCCTTGGCCTCCGCGGCCATGGAATCTGATCTCATAGAGCTCATCCAAATCGATAACTCTCCCCTTGACTTTGCATTCCTAGGTTTAAACATATAGCTATGAACGGTGCTTACCCCTATGCTTAAGCTCGTTGAGGTTATCGCGGCTCTTTTTCGCCTGAAGCGCGGAGGCTTCGGCGTACCTCTCCCAGTTCCAACCCATTACCTCATATGCATAATTTACCGACCTACTGGAGCTGACCATTAGTCCCTCTCCCTCCTTGTTCGATCCAAGTCTAACAGCGGTCGCTGCATCGCCACCCTGAGGACCAAGCCCTGGTGCTAGGATGAGCCTTTCCTCTCCGATGATCCCTCTCACTGCTCCTAGCTCCTCAGTCGCCGTACAGCCTACGACGAAGCCGTTGGAGCCATGCTCGCAGGCGTCCCTCGCCAGCCTCTGGAAGAAGGGTACGCCATCCATGATACGGGACTGGTAGTCGTGGGTTCCAGGGTTTGACATCCTGCAGAGAGCAAATATTCCCTTCTGGTTCTCCTCCGCCCACCTGTAAACTGAGTCGACGCCATTTTCGTAACCTGGGAAAGGGCTGAATGTTACTGCGTCGAAACCCAGTTCTCCGATCCAATGCAGCCCTGCGTCCATCGTCGTGCCGATGTCTGAAAGCTTGCAGTCGAGGAGTGCAAGGCAGCCCTCCTCATGGATCGTGTCTACTATGGCTTTCAATCCATCGAAGCCAAGTGGGTAGACGAGGAACTGAGCGTTAGGCTTGATGATCGGTGTGTAAGGTGCTACAGCCTTAATGAAGTCGACGCAGAATTTTTCTAGACCCTTAGTTACACCGTGTCTCTCAATTAAAGCCTCAGGGACAACGTATTTTTCCCTCATCGCACGCGTCGCTGGATCTAATCCTACGCAGAGAAAACTCGTCTTTTCCCGGCTCAAATGATAATATCTCTCAACGAATCTTCTACCAAGCATTTAACCACTGGGAAAAGGGTTGAGTCCCCAGAATAAAAGAGGAAGTACTCTTAGGCGTATGCCTTTAAATTCCGACGCTTTAAATAGATTTAGATCATATTCTCAGTTGGGTCCGTTATGAGCTCAGAGACAGATATTCGAAAACTCCTAAAGATTCGCACTGACCTTGAGGAAAGGGTCGATCAGCTAACCATCGAGATAGATGACCTGAAAACTGCGATGGCAGAAATAGATCGTATTATTATCAAACAAGGCTTCAAGCAGACTACTCCGGTGTTCCAATCTCTAAAGCCTTTAGAGGCCAAACCGATGGAATCAGTTTCAGCTGAGGTAGAATCTTCAGAGTCTGCATTTGACGGTTCCTCTATTCAGGCGAAAGACGGCACAATTCTCGGTAGAATTCAACTCTCTGAGAATTCGTTTGCATTCACTCCACGCGAGGAGATCCTCTTCAACATATCAACACCTCCGTTCCAGTCTTTCCTCATCGACCGTGTTTTAGCCAATATGAAGACAACAGACGAAACTCGTGCAGTTAAGGGCGAGATAACCCCTGATCAGATTCTGAGTTACAAGGTTGAGGTCGATGGTGAGGTGATAAAATCCCTGATCGTCTCTAATTATGGTGGAGAAAGGCGGTTAAGAGAGATCCAGAGCAGTCTTCGTTGGAGCCTTGATAAGATGTACGACAAGACGCAGCGAGGCTAGACAACTATGGACAGCGATATGGAGAAGAGTCCGCTTTGGGCCGTGCTTGTCGAGGCTGTCCATAGCCTACCTCTATATCGAAGTCACAAAGCCTATTTAAGAGAAATAATCTTGGTCGAGAAGCCAGCGGTGACGCCCGAGGAGCTATCAGAAAGACTTGGAATGCCTCTTGGGGAAGCTCTAGTAATTATGGAAGAGCTTGCACACGAGAAAGTCGAGAAGAGTGTTTATACGACGTAGCGATACGAGGTCGCGGTACCCGCTGTCGCGCTCTTCTGGGTTATCTTTAAGATATCTCCTCTCTTAGCGCCTAGGATGATGGCAATTGGATCAGCCATCTTGATCCAGGGTAACTGGAAAGGCTCAGCGTGATACTTTTTCGTCACCTCAGCTACTTCCTCCTCTGAAATGATCTCGTGTAGGGGGACGAGGGCGTGCTGGAAGATGTCGAAAGTAGGTAGAGTTGGCGGGATGAGCTCGATTCCGAGTGTTTCAGCGCTGCTCCGTGCGGAATAAGTGTATTTTCCGTCGCCGACAAGTATGCCCTTAGATGCACCCTCCTTATCAACTGCTTCCTTCAAGTCCCTCACGTAGCTGATGCCTATGGTCTTCTGACCGATTATGGCATGCATTATAATAGTATTGCCTTTAGCATCATTTAGCCTGTACACCAACTTTTCTCCTTCTTCTACTGGTTTGTCCGCCTCGCCTGTGAGGTTCCTGTACTTGATGATCAGCTGAGCTCGCTTCTCTTCAAGGGTCAACTTTTTACTCAATCAATTCACCTAGCCTTAACTCTCTTGACTATGGGCGCACGTACCTTTCTGAATATCCTGTATCCGCAGTAGGGGCATCTGAAACTAATGTATTTATCCAGGTCTTCGTAGCTGACGCGTCGGCCACATTGAACGCACTCGTAGATCGGACCCTCAGCGGGCGCCTGTCGTTGCTCCTTAGATTTATCGACGGACAATGGTTCAACCAGCATAAACCACTCCAATAGCTTCCATTAAAACATAGCGACCGGACTCGCCTGAACCATCCTCTCCGAAGCTACGCGAGTAACTTCAACGTCGATTACTCTACCCTCCAGATGCTCCGAGGATTCCACGAGAACGACTGGGCCATGTTTCAGTGGATAAGCAACAAAGAATCGTCGGTCTCTGTTATACCTCTCGGCGATGACGACCCTGAGCAATCGCCCGATCATGCTCTCCTTCGCTTCCATATTCGCTTTCGCCGCTGCATCGAAGATCCTCTTACTCTCCGGATCCTTGATGTTCGGAGGAGCAGAAGGACAGAAGCTGAAAGCGGACATTGGGAGAGACTGAAACCTGTAAAGTATCACTCTCTCCGCACCCGACTTCATACTGCTGCCTATAGCCTTCACTGTCTCGTCAACTGTCTCTCTGCTCTGCATGGGTAAACCATGAATGAAGTAGACGTAGGGTTTCAAACCCGTTTTCTTCAGCCTCTTGACAGCGGTCAGCGTCTCCTCCGGTGTGGATGGCCTCCCCAATGAGTCACTGTGCCCCTTGTGCCCCGTCTCGAAGCCAATACTCACAGGAGTGTCCGCGAGATAGGTTCCAAGTATTCTAGCCGCCCGTTCTGTGACAAGAGAAGCCTTCAGGTTCTCAATCATTATCGAGGATGTTCCGTCTTCTAGGCGATGCAGTTTCGTCAGCGTTGAGAGCAGTCTCTCTATCTCTTCATAATTTGGTTCTGGGTTACGGGGATCCGTTAATGGTTCGGGTTCTACAAGCAGATCTCTACCGTAGTCGAGGAAGTCTGGCGCGCTTAAAACGAACCGTGTCACACCTTCGTTTAATAGAGCCTTAATTTCTTCTGCTATGTTATTCGCAGATCGGCTTTTTGGAGGCCCGAAGAGGCTGGGTACTGAGCAGTAGCCGCATCCTGGAGGTATGCCTTCGTGGCAATAGTACCTTCCCTCAAGGCTCCCTTCTCTACATACACCACAGTTATCACACTCCTCTCTTTCTGCTCGGTGGTAGTTACTGCAACCTCTCAGGACCTCGACATAAACCCGTGCTGCGAAATATAGGTGGTAGCCTCTTATCGTTAAGGTTGAGGGTGTATAGCAATCGTAGGTCCTCCTAGGCATCACTGGTCTAAGGGAGTTCACCTCGATATCCCGATCCGATTTGAAAGATATTCCTCTGATCGTTTTCAGTTCATTTAACGGTGGGAGAACTCCTTTGTTTAACCCTAGTTTCAGCAGCTCTGTGAGTGTCTCTTCTCCCTCCCCAATTACTGCGAGGTCCCCTCTAAGCTTTCGTATAGTTGACTCCGGGTCGGATGTTGCTGGGCCGCCGATCAATACAGGACCTTCTTGCCAGAATCCTCTCACTTTTCTCATCGTGGGAATGTCGCTGGTCATCCCACTTAGAAAAAGAGCATCGAAGCCTTCTGGGAGTCCGTGCATCGTCGCCTCCGCTTCGATGATCAGAGTCTCGATACCTCGCATCTCTAGTATACCCGCAACAACCCTTGGACCCGCGCCGATAACGTCTCTGGTTGACTTACGTTCTCCCTTTCCAGATGCGAGAGCGTCGACCAGCAGTGCCTTCATGTATCAGCCCAGCCATCGAGTAGTGATAAAGGTTCTCCGAAGTGGGATAGTGATAAATCGTCAAGGATGGTAACCTAAGCCATGGTGGCGGTCCCTCTACAGTTAGTCGCGGCCGTTAGCCTATCATTTGCTGTATCTTACCTCACTATACCTATCTTCAACAAATTCATGTTGGCCACCGGCATCGTTGGTAGAGACATTATGAAGCGGAAAAGCGAACCGATAGCAGACATGGGAGGCCCAGGTGTAATAGTGGGTTTTCTCCTCGGTATCTTTTTGTACATTGGGCTCGAGATCTTTGCTTTTAACAGTTTACCCGAGTTAAAGGATGTCTTGGCTTGTCTCATTACTATCCTGATTATTACTCTTATTGGGATATTCGATACCTTGACCTCTCTAATGAAACAGAGGGAGGGAAAGGGTCTATTCGAAAGGTTGAAGCGTAGAGGTATACCCGCGTGGTTCTACTATTTCATTCCATTACCGGCGGCTGTTCCCTTAATGGCTGTGAATGCAGGTGTGACCCATATGAATCTGCCTTTTTTAGGCAGGATAGATCTAGGTGTTATTTATCCACTCATTCTCATACCCCTTGCGCTTCTGTGTTGTGCGAACGCCACAAATTTCCTTGCTGGATTTAATGGGCTTGAAGCGGGAATGGGCGTCGTATTACACCTCTCTTTAGGTCTTTTCGCCCTAATTAACAACAAGTTTCCAGCAGCGGTTATCGCCCTCGTCTTTGCAGCTACGCTGACGTCGTTTCTAAGATACAACTGGTATCCCGCAAAGGTGTTTCCCGGTGATCTAACCTACACAATAGGAGCTGTTTGCGCATGTGTCACAATTCTTGGCAACATGGAGAAGTTCGCGATTCTTTGCTTCATTCCTTGGATCATCGAAGCCTCCTTGAAAGCCTTATCCGGCTTCAAGGCCGAGAACTATGGAATACTGCAGAGAGATGGAACCGTCAAGCCAAGAGGGCATAAGATTCGCTCTCTAACTCATCTCGTTATGACGTTGGGGAACTTTACCGAAAAACAGGTCTCATCTATCCTTATTGGATTTGAGATGATTACCTGTATCGTTGCATTTCTAATCATAACCTACATTTGAGTTGAAACTAAATGGTTAGTGGACAGCTGCCTAAAGTTCTGATTCTGGCTGGAGGAGGTGGACATACAAGTATAGCACTAGCCTTAGCACAATCTCTCGAAAAAAAAGCCGAATTGTCCTTTCTCATACCTGTAAACGATCAGCTAAGTCGGAGTCTATTGGAGCCTTATGGAGTTGTCGAGGAACTGATAAAGGGCAGATATCCGAATACCCCGAACTATTATTTTATCTTCAGATTTCTATATTCTTTCTTCTCTTCCTTGTTTAAAGTAAAAAGCAGCTATCATGCAGTTATCTCAACTGGAAGCAATTTTTGTATACCGCCTTCAATCATAGCCTTCCTTAAGAGAATACCAGTCTTCAACATTGAGAGCCGAGTCGCGATAATAAAACCGTCAAAAACCGCAAAATATCTCCAATACTTCTCCAAAAAAACCTTTCTTCAATGGGAAGAGCAATCAGAGAATCTTAAGGGAGTGTTTGTTGGCCCGATTTTTCCGGTAAAACGGTTCTCATCTAAGAAAGGTGGATATATTCTGGTAACCGGCGGCACCGAGGGCTTCAAAGAGCTGTTCGATATCATAATAAAGGAAGACCTCGAAAAAGTCGTAATGCAGACTGGAAAAATTGATCCTGAAGAATATGAGAAAATACGTCCAGATTGGACGATTTTCCGCTACTCCTCTGATTTTGAAAGGATACTTGCTGAATCTAACCTAGTTATAACTCATCAAGGAGGTGGAACCATTTTTGAGGCATTGATGTACAATAAACCAATAATCATAACCTTCAACGATAATCTGCCAAGAACTGCTACGAGGGAGGATGTGAAGAAACTCACTGATATTCTAAATGCTTTCTTCCTTGAGGTTTTAAACGAAAAAACACTATCCGCTGCAATAACCTTATCCAAGTCCCCCAATGAAAAGATCTTCCCTAATGGACGAGAAAACCTAAGCCAAATCCTGCTAAGTTATCTGAAGTAAATACTGCTTTTCAGATGCTTTTCACGGGCCATTAAGTAACCCTTCAACGTCATTGGTCTTAGGTATAATATGCTACTTAAGAAAACCGAGAAGAGCGATTTATTGGTGATTTGATAGTAAGCTACGCCCCTCATGAATTGGTCCTTGGAATCAGTGGTTCTTGATCGCATATGCATCGTATTTGACCATATATGTCGGGTTTGGTACTTCCTTTTTATAGAGTTGGACAGAAAAGTATCCTGTGATTTTAGTATTTTTTTCACTTCATTCTGATTTTCAGTTTCTAACCAAGCTTTTTTTGAGAAAAGAAATACTCCGCTAAAACCTTTACTCGGGAATAAAAAGCTTACAAGTCTTTTCAGAAAATATTGAATATTCACTGGATAGTATTTTAAGCCGAAACTTATCAATTTCACATTATTTTTATTCAATTCAGAAAAATATAATTTAATTTTTTGGTCAAGAACGATGTCCGCAGCCATAGTTAATATTGAATCATTTTCTGTAGCTGTGAATCCTTCTCTAAATAGGTAGGCTACTCTATATTTCCAATCTGGTGTTTTATCATTACGTACGAGTAGCTTAATTCTTTTTACATATCCACTTTTTTTTATTATTGTTTGAATGACGTTTTTACTTTTATCATTGCATCTATCTAGAATGATGATGATTTCGTCTGGTTCTAAGTCTAATATTCGAGGTAAACTGTATGGGAGATTTTTTTCTTCATTGTGAATTGGCATCACAATTGAGAATCCCATTAATGAGCCTCTTGTTTAAGAAAGTTGTTGTAATAAATAAGGATTTGAACTTGAGAAAGGAGATAATAAAAATTAAATATATGCTCTTCTTCAATATCCTGCGAATATTACCTTTTTTAACCTGGGTACGAAATAAGAAATAGATTTACGTATGTGCGGTATCTTTGGCTGCGTTCTCAATCATGGTTCCGCTGTGGTACAAGTCCTTGATGGTCTAAAGCGTCTTGAGTATCGTGGCTACGATTCCATTGGAGTAGCTACAATCGATCATGGTGTCCTTCAAGTTAAGAAAGATGCTGGGAAGATCAAAGATGTCTCCGATAGGCTCAAACTGGGCGAGATGAAGGGCTCCATTGGGATAGGGCATACTCGTTGGGCGACTCATGGTGCGCCTAATATGATCAATGCTCACCCACAAACAGATTCCAGTGGACGGATTGCTGTGATCCATAATGGTGTCATCGAAAACTTCATGGATCTTAAACAGGAGCTCATGGACAAAGGGCACAACTTCGTTTCGAGGACTGACACTGAGGTTATTTCTCATCTGATCGAGGAGGAGATGAAGAGCGACATCGGTTTGGTCGATGCGACACTTAAGGCTCTCCGTAGGCTTAATGGTTCCTATGCTATCGCAGTTGTTTCGAGTTTAGATCCAGATAAGATAGTCTGTGCCCGGAATGAGAGTCCGCTGGTTTTAGGTGTCTCCGAAAATGGGACTTATTGTGCTTCGGATGCTCAAGCGATTAGGCCTTACACCAATAAAGTAATTTACATGCGAAATGGTGAACTCGCATCACTTGATGTCGCTGGATACAAGATTGTGAAGGTGGTTGACGGCTCTACTGTGGAGAGGGCGCCCGAAGAGATCACATGGACTCTTGAGATGGCTGAGAAACAGGACTACCCTCATTATATGCTTAAGGAAATATTCGAGCAACCGGTTAGTCTTAGGTACGGTCTCAGGTTACAGGAGAAATATGTCGATCTTCTTTCTATGTTTCTAGATCGGGGTAGAGAGGTGTTCCTTGTTAGTGCGGGTACTTCTCAATACTCCTGCATCGCTGGATCGTATATCTTCTCAAAGATTGCGAGGCTGACTACCTATCCCGTCGTCTCGTCCGAGTTTGTAGAGCAGTACGGGTCTACTGTCGGGATCGATTCAATTATTTTGGCTGTGAGTCAGTCGGGTGAAACTTACGATACGTTGAAGGCTGTTGACCATGCTCGTATGAGGGCTGCCACGGTTCTCGGCCTCACGAACACTGTTGGCTCGACACTGACTAGGGTTTCTAGGGCTTACCTAATTCAGCAATCTGGTCCTGAAATCGGCGTAGCTGCAACGAAGAGCTTCACAAGTCAAGTTCTTGTCCTTGCCCAGCTGGCAATGAGGCTCGCAAAGCTGAAGGGTAAGCTATCTCAGGACGAGCTTGATGAATATGAGGAGAACCTTGTCAAGGTTCCCGACTGGGTCGAAGTTGTTCTAGCTCAAACCCTCGGAAAAGTCAAGAAACTTGCAGTGAAGCATAGGGATGAAAAGCTTTTCCTTTTCTTGGGTAGAGGAATAAGCTCTGCAACGGCAATGGAGGGGAGGCT
>CAZIAF010000035.1:0-16272 GCA_964537625.1 uncultured Candidatus Bathyarchaeia archaeon | reverse complement strand
AAGTCTATTTCAAGATCAATAAGGTTGACCCAAAGACAAAGGCTTGGGAACACTCGGTTGGGTTTTACAAGGTGCACTCCAAAGAGGAGACCGACAAGGTTTGGGAAGTAATCCGCAAGCATTATGACAAATGGTCTAAACACTCTTCATCGTAAGTGCTAGGTGAATATTTTACTAATTTCACTTTCTTGATCTCTACACATGTGTGGGTTTTACAAAAATAGTTTACCTTGGCGAAACTGTATGCGCCTTTAGCATCCAAATCGAATAAGTAACCCCTACTCTTATTCTTAGATAGGGAGTGGGTGTTGGGAAAAAATAAAGAGAGTTACATCCGATTATTCATCGAATCTGCGACCAAAATCAGCCTAGAGCCGATGCCTGAAGCGATGATGCAATCCGTAGCGAAGACAGCTGAGGCATCATGGGAAGTCGACAATTACCCAGCAGTAGAGCCTGGTGACGAGCCTTTCACAAAGTCGAGTCCGCGAAAGGAGCTAGCCTGATGGTCGAACCCTACAATCTCTCTTTAACGGAGGCATCTAGCCAAATACATACCGGAGACCTCACACCACAGGAGCTTCTAGAATCCCTCCTTCAGAGGATCAACTCCCTGGAGTCGATGCTGGAGGCATGGGTTACCGTTGACATCGATGGTGCTAGGGAAGCCGCGAAAAAGCTTACCCGCGAAGCCAATAAGGGGGAATTCAGAAGCACACTTCACGGTATCCCTGTGGGGGTTAAGGACATCTACTTCACCAAGGGACTCAGGACGACAATGGGATCCCCAATCTACTCCGGATTCGTTCCTGAAACAGATGCATTTATCGTTACTAGACTCAGAGAAGCTGGTGCAATCATCATGGGCAAGACCGAGACAACCGAGTTTGCTTTCCTTGACCCTGCACCCACTAGGAATCCCTGGAATACCAAGCACACTCCGGGTGGCTCAAGTAGCGGATCCGCGGCGGCGGTGGCAGCGAGGATGTGTCCCCTAGCCTTCGGTAGCCAGACCGGTGGCTCAGTTACAAGACCTGCCTCCTTCTGCGGTATTGCAGGGATCAAACCCACCTATGATCTATTGAGCAGGGAGGGTGTATATCCTCTGGCGTGGAGCCTTGACCACATAGGGTTCATGGCTCGAAATGTAGTGGACCTCTCATTGACTCTTGGCGTCCTCATGGGAAAAACAGGCCTTGCAAAACCCAGGAAGCCGAAGATCGGTTTACCCACAACCTACTTTGACGAGGCAGCGGAAAAGGAGGTGGCTAAAAATTTCAAGGAGGCTGTCAAGAGTCTTCGAGGTTCAGGTGCTGAGGTCGTTGAAGTCGATTTCCCTGAGACTTTCAAACTCGTTCACTCCACCCACAGAGTCATCATGTTTGCTGAGTCAGCCGCGGTCCATGAGGAGAACCATAAGATGAATCCCTCTGCCTATCGCGTAAACCTACGCAGTCAGATAGTCTCCGGTCTAACACTCTCCTCCTCAACCTACCTTCGGGCGCAGAGGATACGAGGTATCTTTACAACTGAGATGCGGGAGGCGATGGAGGGTGTTGATGTACTGATCACACCCTCAGCGCCGACACCGGCACTACGAGGTCTCTCATCGACGGGTGACGCAGCCTTCAATGTGCCATGGAGTCTCACAGGTTTCCCCACTGTCAACATTCCTTCTGGGCTTACGAAGGATGGACTCCCCCTCGGTGTCCAGCTTGTCGCCCAACCCTACGAGGAGAAGAGGCTGCTCTCTGCATCGCTTTGGTGCGAAACCGCTCTCCCCTTTGAAGCCAAACCGTCTCTCCAGTAGCCCGTCTCCCGCCTCCCCGTTTCCCCCTCTACGACGAAGAATAGAGGGTGAGGATCAGGCATCTCAGTCTGTCTCAGCTTCGCGTGCCAGGTAGGGGTCCTTGTCCTCGTTCTCTCGTAGAGTAATCCGAACTCAAACAGGAGCTGACCACGTGTTATCGGCGCTCTCTCTATATCTTCCACAGGTCGTATAATCTTTGAAGCATCGTAAGAATACCTTCTGGAGGCTGCCTCTTCTACAACTTTGAGCAGATAGAAACCGATTGCCTCCAACGGTTTGGGGTGGTCCCTAAACCTATCTAACTGAGGATGATGGCGCCAACCCTTTGTCCACCCTTCTAGGACAGCTTGAGCGAGAAGTCCTTCTCTCCACTCTGCTCCTAAGCCCATCCAGTCAAGGTACCTAAGGATGGATCGACCAGAGCCGCATTTGTTATCAGCCCATTGTCTTGATCTCGCGTCCGTTCTCGATGGCAATAATCTCGATAAGGTGGCCAATCCCTGAGGTCGTTAACTTCTTGCCTATAACCTCCTCGATCTGGAATACGCCAGCGGGATTATCCATGTAGATCTTGATACTTACCGGCTTGTATCCACCGTGTTCGATGTCAACCCTCTTGATCGCCGTCGCAGAGATGCTATGCATATCAACCTTACCTCCACGATAGGGTATGCGGGCTCTCCCCTCCGCCATATCGGTGCCATCAGCCACCTTCGCAGCCCCAGCCTCCACACTTAATGCTTGAATATGCTCCTCGTGGGAGTAGATGGCGTGAAGCGTCTCACACTTCAGCTTGAGCACCAGATCCGGATCCTCAGAGTAAACTGTCGAGTAGATACGGTCGAGGATCGGCGCAGCTAGGTAGCAACTGTGCATCACATGCTCTGTCCTGTGGACGCTATTACCTATGTCATGCAGGTAACTTCCACACATCACCACCAGCTTTGCCCCCTCCATGTTGCATATTCCATTCGCTACAGTTGTTGGTTCCACAGCCCTGCTCAGGAGACTGAATATCTCAAGGCTGCTCCCAGCAGCGATCCTTGCATGCACAGGCCCGTGGTCATTATAGTTCAGCCGTTTCACAACCATCTCATTCGACATTCTGAGATACATCTGCACCTCGGCGTCATTCTCCAGTAGATCGAAGACTCGCTTCACGTGTGGGTCTTCAAGGTGGCTGAAGATCAGGCGGTTTGAAACGGTGACCAAGGATTCTCAAGATAGAGAGGAAGTTCCAGCAATAAACATCTATCTAGAATAGGTGAAAACTAGCATTCCTAAGCAGGGATGAAGGGAACAAGCAGGAAAGCCGCCACGAATGCTAGTAAACCAGCCGTCACAGCCACAGTCGCCGCAAGTATAAGGGGGCGTATGCCGAGACCTATGATGCTCTTGAATCTGACCTTCGACCCAACACCTGCAAAGGCAGTCGCGAACATGAAAGGCAGCACGATCCCAGACAACAGGGCTTTTACAGCTACCCAATCGAAACCCATCATGAGGAGAGATGAAACGTTCAGATCAAGCGTGGCACAGATAAGGGAGCCTATGATAAAAACCACGGCGAAGAGGGGGAATACGAAGCCCCTCGATCTACCTTCGCTACTCTCAAGTTTGCAGCAGACATAGGAGAGTAGAAAAACTACGGGACCGATCATGAAAATCCTCACGGCTTTGATGAGCATCGCCGCAGCTACGACATCCTGTCCCACGGCTCCAGCGGCGGCAATCACCTGAGCTGTCTCATGGACACCGGCTCCTGCCCAGACCGCGAAGACGTTCGGGTTGTTACCGAGCCAGCCACCGACAGGAGTGTAGAGAAAGAGGAAAGGGTAGAGAAACATGGAGAGGAGGCCAAAGAGAGTTATACCTGAGACGGCCAAACCCGACTCCTCCTCTTTTGCATCAATTGCCGGCGAAAGCGCAGCTATTGCCGAGGCACCGCAGATAGCAGTGCCAACACCAATTAGAGCCGATATTCTATAGTTGAGCCCAAGTTTTCGCCCTAAAAGTAGACTCATAACCAAAGCCGCAATGATCACAAGGAAAGCCGCTAACACCCCGACACCTACCCTCACCCAGATCAAGGCACTGGTAGTGAACCCGAAGACCGCGACAGTGAACCTGAGTAGTTGCCCCGAGCTGAAGCCAATCCCCTCATTCACAGAGCCTCTCAATCCTATGACGTTCGCAACCACAATACTTGAAACAAAAGCCCACATAAGAGGGCTAATTGGTTTGTACAACCCCCAAAGGAGGAAGGAAACGGCAGCAACCCCTAAACAGTAGATCAACCCAGGGAGCACCTTGGAGATGTATCTACCATTAGACATGGACAAATAACCGACGGACTTCCTGAAGCCTCCATCAGGCTTGTAAATGTTTCGCGCCCAGCAGCTAGAGAAATAGTTAGCTGGGTTGAATCTAGTATGATAGAGATGTTGATCAACCAGGATTTCCCTCTGATTTTGGCATACTCTTTTTTTCCCATCTTACCCCGCTAATCAATGGTTTCTAAACCTCTACAACTAGGCAGATCCACGCCACTCCGTTCCCCGGTTCCTCAAATACCAGTGATAGCTGAGCATCATAGAGGCTGATCACTTCCCCGTTTCACATGTTCCCCAACTCATGAAGCTACGCTATCTTACATTCGGTCTACAAACCTCTCATACAAATTACGCTAGCGTAAAATGTGTTTGGTAACAATTGGGAAACCCGGGAACACACTGGAAAAACCTGAACGCGATTAATGGAACGGGGAACAGGGGTAACCAGGAGACTCAGCTTGTGCGCGCGCCAGTATTCACATATTCCAGCTCTTGTTTTCCATATACATGTGGCGAATAAAGGTAAGCTTTAAACCGGAGCTACAGTGGAAATAAGCTACCCTCGAATATTCGGAGTAAAAAATCGTTGAATAAGAACCAGTCTGCAACCCTTGCAGTAATCGGAGGCTTCATAGTTTTCAGCCTTAAACTCTTTGCTTACCTCATCTCAGGCTCTGTCGCCCTCCTATCCGACGCCTTAGAATCGATTGTAAACATAATCGCCTCCTTCATGATGCTCATATCCATCCGTATCTCGAACACTCCCCCAGACGGCATCCACCAATATGGGCATCAGAAGGTGGAGAACATCTCCGCATTCATCGAGGGAGCCCTTGTCATTATCGCTGGTTTACTCATCGCCTACACCGCTATAGGCAGAGTTTATACCCCAGTCGCGCTCGCAAGCCTCGACTTCGCACTAGTTGTAAGCATTCTAGCAACAGCCACGAATGCAGGTCTCTCTATGTACCTAACGAGGTCCGCGAAGCAACTCGGCTCCATTGCACTCGAGGGTGATGCTAAGCATCTATTATCCGATGTGTTATCTAGTATAGGTGTAGTCATCGGCTTATTCGTAGCAAGACTCACAGGCTGGACGATCCTTGACCCCCTAATGGCGTTCGCAGTTGCAGCCCTCGTCTTCAAGATGGGCATCGAACTACTTCTCAAGGCAGGGAACGGACTCCTCGACCAATCTTGCCCAGAGGAAGAGAAGAAGATCGGTGAGATACTCAGACTCCACGAGCCTCGCTTCATCGACTACCACGACATTAAAACCCGTCGCAGCGGAAATATGGTATATGCTGAGCTACATCTCAGTGTAGATCCGAAACTCACAGTCAAAGAGGCCCACGATCTCACCGATCACCTCGAAGAAGACCTCAAACACGATCTACCGGATATCAGCATAACGATCCACATCGAGCCTCCGAAAGCCCGAGGCCACTAATCTTTACTTTTCAACCCAGACCCGAATTATTAAATAAAATGGTTCAAACTCATTGAGAAAAATCATATACAAATCTGGCTGTGAAGACGAGTCAATGCACACGATGATGACTATTCCGTATATTAGAGGTTACGAAACCTCATTTTTTAAATATATTTTCTTCTCCAAAATATCAATAATTATTTTTTAACTTTAAACCAGGCTTCATTCCGACTATTAGAATCCCACTACGAATCCATTAACCTAAGTTCTTCTTCTCCTCAAGCCGCGACGCTAGAAGCAAGTTAAGCAATAAACTTGCTGCACCGAAGTAGAAGGCCACTTGGTACCCGAATGCGCCTCCAAATATGCTGAATACCCCGGAGTAAACTAAGGGTCCAACGACGCCACCGAAGTCGAAGAAGGTTCGGAAGGTGCCAATCGCCATCCCTCTCCTCTCGGGGGAAGCTGAATCCGCTATGAATGCAGGTGTCACTCCATAGACTATCCCCCAGAAGAAGCCGTTTGTGAACATAAATCCCAAGAGAGCGATCCAGTTGGAAGTGAAACTAAGTCCAACGAGGCTTAAGACACCTAAAACGAACCCAGCGGAGAGAACTCTCCTCCTCCCAAACCGATCCGAGCCAATGCCGCCGATTAGGTTTCCCGAGATATTCCCAATTGTGCTCGAGCTAATTAATAGTCCGTAGACACCGAGGCTCAGTCCCAGCTGCTCAGTTGCGTAAAGCGGGAACAGTGTCCCCATTAGCCCGCTATTCATAGCCATGCAGACAAGGTTGATGAGGCAGGCCGCTAGTATTGTGCGTCCGAGGATACTTTTCAACACCACGCGACTCGGCAGTATCGAGCGTAGGCTCCCAGCGGAGCCCACGTGATCGTTTCCTTTGACCAGAAGCACGACCGCGAGGGCGGCGACGCCGATGACGACGCTTGCGAGGAAGTTGGACCTCAACCCATAAGCACCTGCAAGGAAACCACCTGCAGTCTGGCCAAGGAAACTCCCCGTCATCTCTACAGCCTGGAACAACCCCAACGCCCGTCCTCGTTTCTCGCTGGGAAATAAGCTCGACACATACGTCATACCTATGCAGAAAAAACTCGCATCTCCTACTCCCCAAACCGCTCGCGCGATGATCAACATCCAGATATCCCCTGTCTGGTAGCAGACGATTGCGCCGACTATCCCAAAGAGCCGCCCAACCAGTAGAGGGGTACGCGGACCGATCCTATCACTAAGGGTTCCGATCGGGAACTCAGCAAGCATCCTGACCACGAAGTAGCCACTAACCGCGAAGCCGACGAGAATGACCGGCGCTGTAAACTCACGACGGACGAATGGGGCGAAGATCGGCCCTACGAGGCCCCCAGCAAACATCGTAAGAGTCCCCCCCACGATCATGAGTAGGTACTCCCGAGTCTCAGGCTTCAAGCTGGGTCGCGGATACCGACGTAGAGTAGCGATTTAAACTTGAAGCCCCTGCTAAGAACTTAGATAAGTTTTTCAACGCCCGCCGCCGGAAATCAACAAGGTGGGTTCTACGAGCAAACGCGAGCTCCTTGTCAGTAAGATAGAGAATGGAATAGTGATCGACCATATTCCCTCTGGGAAGGTCTTCCAGGTCCTAAGGCTGCTGAGAATAGAACCGGACGCTCGGACAATGGTTGCACAAAACGTTGACAGCAAGACGATGGGCAGGAAGGACCTCATCAAGGTGGAGGGAACCTACTTGACCAGCAAACAGATCGACCTCATCGCTTTCCTCGCCCCTGGGGCAACTCTGAATATCATCCACGACTGGGAAGTCAAGGAGAAGAGGCGTATACAGCTCCCCAAACAGGTTGAAGGCATATTCAAATGTCCTAACCCCCTTTGCCTCACCAACGCTCAATACACACCACCGAAGACCATCTTCAAAGTAGAGAAGGGGGAGCGGATCGAGGAGACTCGCCTCAACTGCACCTACTGTGGCAGTGTCACATACTTCGGCCCTGTACTAGAGCAACTAACCAGAGAAGGCTTCTCAATCGAGGGTAGCGGTCTTGTTAGCCAAGAGAAGATTGAGCGAGTTCTCCTAGACGCCCTTGTAAAGGGAGGAGCACTCAGATTCCCACCTAACCCCAAGGACACGTTCATCCTCAAGAGCGGTAGAAAGAGTCCCTATTTCGTCAACCTTGGTGCACTTACTGATGGAGAAAGCCTCGGCAAGCTCAAATGGGCTTTCGCCAGCTATATCGCCCTTCAGATGGAACGCGGCGAACTCCTCGACTTTGACTATGTCTTCGGCCCTAGCTACAAGGGGATCAGTCTAGCTGCTCTGACTTGTGAGGGGCTCCGTGAACTTTACGGCATGAAGAAGAGGTTCATGTATGACAGGAAGGAGGAGAAGAGCTACGGGGATATGACTGCTGACAAGGTGATCGTCGGTGCTGGCTACTACAAACCAGGTCAACGTATCCTCGTCGTCGACGACACAATCACTACCGGCGCAACAAAAATCGACACCTTCGAGAAACTTAGGCTTCTTCAGGATCACAAGGTTGTCGGCCTAGTTATCGCTGTAGACCGTTTGGAGAAGATGGGTGACGCCGAACATATCGAACCGAAAACCGCCGTAGAGAACATCCAAGAGGAGCTCGGCATCAAGGTCTTCAGCATCCAGAACATCAAGACAATCTATAGTCTAATCAAGGATAGCCTCGACCCAGAAATGAAGAAAGTCTGGCTAGACTATTACAACAAATACGGCTCCGTAAAGATCGAATAAACTAATTATTCCTACCCCACTTCAGTCTAGATTTTAAACCGTCAAACGCACACAATTGCATTGTAAAGGCTATTATTATGCGGTAAACAAGCCTCCCCTGTGCAAAGCTTCGATGTCCTAGTTGTTGGCTCCGGCTCTGGGATGACCATAGCCGAAGCTGCGCTTAATAAGGGACTAAAGGTGGCTGTTGTGGAAAAAGATCTTCTTGGCGGCACCTGTCTTAACCGGGGTTGCATACCCAGCAAGATGGTCATCTACCCCGCTGACGTTATTCAAGAGATAAAACACGCTGCTTCTCTGGGCGTCAGGGCGACTATCGATGAGATTGACTTTCCTTCAATAATGGAGCGCATGAGGAGAAGCATCACCGAAGACCGCCGCAGCATGGAGGAAGGCGTAAGAAAAGCCAAAGATATCTCCTACTATCACGAGACAGGTGAGTTTGTCTCCGATTACACCATGAAAGTAGGTAGCGAGAACATCCAAGCGAAGAACGTTTTCCTTGTATCGGGAGCCCGCCCAGAAATCCCCCCCATCAAGGGGCTCGACAGCGTCGATTACCTCACCTACAATAACCTATGGGACCTCAAAGAAGCCCCTACGAGCATGATCATAGCTGGAGGTGGGTACATCGCCTGCGAAATGGCCCACTTCTTCAGCAGTGTCGGTGTGGAAGTAACTATCGTTAGTCGGAGCCCAAGGCTTCTGAGGCATGCTGACCCCGAGGTCAGCGAAACCCTCACACAGGCACTCAGGTCGAGAATGTGCGTTAGAACAGGAGTTGAGGTTAAGCAGGTCACTAACGCTACCGGAGGCTTAAAGGAGGTTTCAGTAGTGGACACAAAAGGCGAGGCAAAGATCATCAGAGCAGAGGCTCTCCTCCTCGCCACCGGGATAAGAGGCAATGCTGACCTCCTCAAGGTCGAAAAAACTGGAGTAAAAGCTGACGACCGTGGCTACATTAAGGTCAACGAATACTATGAGACCGGGAAGCCCAGGATCTGGGCTTTTGGCGATGCTATCGGAAAAGCGATGTTCAAACACGTAGCAAACAGGGAGGCAGAACTCGTCTGGCACAGTTTCGACCACAATCATAAGCAGACTCTGAACTATGACAAGATCCCATATGCTGTGTTTAGCTGGCCGCAGGTAGCTGCGGTGGGTCTCACCGAGGAGGAGGTTCAACGGAGGAAACTCAAGTATCTCGTCGGTACCTACGCCTACGGTGACACCGCTTACGGTACAGCGATGGGTGAGGAGGATGGATTCGTCAAGCTAATCGTCGAGGCTGAGTCTTACAAAATTCTTGGCTGCCATATAGTCGGCCCACACGCTGCCATTCTGATCCAGGAAGTAATCGCCTCTATGAGCGCTGGAGAAGGTTGGGTTTACCCTATAGTTGACGCAATACACATTCATCCCGCACTCCCCGAGGTTGTGCAACGTGCTGTCTGGCAGCTCCACGAATCCGACCACACTCATCATTAAAACCCTTTAAAAACCCCGGGTTTCAAGATCAACTCAGGAAAACCTAGGTGAAACTGCATGATCAACATCGGCGAATTAGCGCCCCCATTCTGCCTCCCTAAGGATGGAGGAGATCAGGTTTGTCTTAAGGATCTGAAAGGTCGGTGGGTCATCCTCTACTTTTATCCGAAGGATCTTACTCAAGGCTGCACATTAGAAGCCCTAGACTTCACAGCGGCTAAGAAGGACTTCGAGAAACTCGGCGCCGAGATTCTCGGTGTCAGCGCTGATAGCCTAGATAGTCACAGACGTTTTAGGGAGAAGAACAATCTAACTATAACTCTCCTCAGCGACGAGGAGAAAAAAACGTTAGAAGCATATGGCGCTTGGCAAATTAAGAAGATGTACGGCAGAGAGTTCAGGGGCGTCATCCGCTCCACGTTTCTCATCGATCCCAAGGGAATGGTTGTCTTCACCTGGCCGAAGGTCAAAGTAGCCAACCACGTCAACGAGGTACTCACCAAACTAAAGGAACTGATGGAATAGATCCCAAATTGAACGTTACCGAGGCAATAAACACCCGAAGAGCCTACCGGTCTCTCGACCCCACCGAGATTACAGAGGAACTCATTAAGGACCTAGCATATCACGCTGACCTATCAGCAAGCTGCGGTAACCACCAACCATGGCACTTCGTCTTCGTCTATGCCAAGAATCAGCTCGCCAACATTCATACAGTGCTCCCTAAAGGCAATAAGTGGATGGAGCTTTCCAGTATGATCATAGCGGTCTTTAGCCGTGCCGACGATGACTGCATTGTAAAGGATAGGATTTATCATCAATTCGATACAGGGATGGCTACGGCTTTTCTCATACTCCGTGCTACCGAGCTAGGACTTGTAGCCCATCCAGTCGCTGGATTCGATGAAGCCGCGGTTAAGCAGATCCTCAGAATCCCCGAGAACTATCAAGTCATCACTCTCATCAACGTGGGAAAGCACTCCGATTTAATCCACCCATACCTCTCGGAAAAACAGGTTGCCAGCGAAAAGGAGCGGCCCGCAAGGTATCCTTTCGAGAGATTCGCATACCTTAATCAATATCAAGATTAAACACAAAAAAATGCTAGATCAATCACGCTTTTCTACACATATTTTTCTGGAAGATGATTTTTCTCCTATTAAAAAGGAGTAGAAAAAATGAAAAAAAGATAAATTGTTCACAATTCTACTTCGTCGTAATAGTATACTTAACACCGAGGGGCATTAACGCTGCATCAATCCTCTCGATAAGCATATTTACCTGTTCCATCTTCGGCTCCTTAAACCACTCGAAGACGAAGTCAAAATCACCCATCCTAATGCTGCTCTTACTGATAATGGTACTACAACGCTTTTCTGGGATACCTCCGACGCTGGTGAAGTAGCTCGTAATTCCTTGCTGTGTATTAAACGTGGGTAATGATGCCTCGATAATCGTATCCATAATGCAGACCTCAGGTAAACCTATTGCAATCTTCTCAAGAGCTTTAAGAGCCTTGAGAAGCGGTGGACCGTAAACCCTAACATAACTCTTCATTTCAGAACCTCAAATAGGCTGTGGTAACTGACTTATTAAAATGTAGCTCTTTAAAGAGCCTTCTTAGTTAACCTTCTCGAGCTGCTGCCTAATCATAGAATAGTCAGGTTCCACACCTGGGTTATCACTTACCCATCTCCATCGAAGGATCCCCTCCTTATCTATTATGAAGATGCTCCGTTTCGCAACTGTGTAGCCCACCAAACCTGCGAAATCCCTTAATTCGATGTTGTATGCTTTTACCACATCTCGAGAGTAATCACTGAGGAGTGGAAAGTTAAGCAAATTATCCTGATGGAATGATTTGAGTGTGAAAGGGTCGTTGACGCTGACTCCTATTACTTGGGAGTTGAGTTTCTCCAACTTGGCGATGTCGTCGCGTAGGCTACACATTTCTTTATCGCATGTACCCGTAAACGCACCGGGGAAAAAAGCGAGGACCACTTTCCTTCCCTTAAACTCCTTTAAGTTTCTCTGTTTTCTCTCCATGTCAAATAGGGTAAACTCAGGTACCATATCTCCAATGTTAACCATTCTGGTCGAATGATAATCAGTAACCGGACTTTATAACCAAAGAGGTCTTCTCACCGGTAGCAGCAGAAAGAGAAAATGAGATAGAAGACATCTGCAACGATAAGGTCGAAGACACAGAGTCTGATAAGATGACCATCTCCTATACACTTTTAAGGCTTTATCGGGCAAACTGAGCTATGGAAACGACCCGTAAGATTCTTGTACACCTCCGCTCCCAGTCGAACTTGGTGTGTCAATGCTAAAGATTGACGGATTGATCACATTCCTTTATTACGAAGACCTCGAGAAGGCAACGAAGTTCTATAAAGATGTTATGGGGCTAACACTGGTCATCGACCAAGGCTTCGCTAAGATATTCAAGCTATCAGAGAACGCTCACGTAGGGCTCGTCGATGGGAAAAAAGGAAGTATCCGACCCAGCAAGGACAAGCCAGTCATGGTCACCGTCGTTGTACCCGACGTCGACGCCTGGTATAAGCACTTCAAGAAACTTGGTGTAACGACGATTAGTGAACCCCATGACGAAAACGACTTAAAACTGCGCCAGTTCATGCTCAAGGACCCCGAGGGCTATATAATCGAGATCCAACACTTCTACTAACAATATCTGCGCGCGCATTTGGAACACAAGTGTGGTGGCCACATCACCTTCGGTCTGAAGAATATTGATGGGACAGCAGGTGCTGTATCTGGCCTCGAGGTAGAATATCTACCACTAGCGCGCGCCATTACTGCTTCGAAAACGCTACTAAGGCATACAAGTATGTTAAAATGAGATAGCCGCATTTTTTTCTCCGGGCTAAACCTCTTAACCGACGGCGACTCCTCTCTTAACCATTCTAGATTAGGAGTCATCGCAATGGAAGAAACAAAGATCAGAAAGCTTGTGGAAGCGAGCGGCTGTCAAGCATTCATCGCCTTCGGCGCCGATAACTTCCGTTACCTCACAGGAGCGACCCTCCCCTTCCCAGAGAATTATCCTGAGAAGCAAACCGCCGCGATCATACCTGCAGACGGCGACACATGTGCCGTCATTACACCCCCAGACTGGGCGCAAGCCGTGAAGGATCAAGACTGGAATGAAGCCCTCATCTCATATGACGAGAACGAAGGCCCCCATCCAGCTGCCTTTGCCAAAGCACTTGGGAAAACACTCACCGACATGGGTCTTGCTAAGGCTAAACTCGGCTATGACGCGACAAGAATTACAGCAGGTGTCCTTGAGGCAGTCTATTCCATTATCCCCAAAGCAAAGCTAATTCCTGTTGACAATCAACTCGTCGAAGCGAGGGCGGTGAAGACCTCCTTCGAAGTCGCGTTAATAGAGAAAAGCTGTGAATTCGCTGATCGCGGCATCATCCACGCCATAAACCACCTTGAAGGTACAATGTGGGCTCCCGGATACACCGTCGCAGAGCTCACCGAGCGCATCAGAGTCCACCTATTCGAGAGCGGGGGATCCGGCGTTGGCCACATGGCTGTCACAGTAGGTGAAGACACACAACTCGCTTATGCTCCCCACCGCGGCGACATCACGGAAGACCTTCTGATACGTAGCGACGTAACAAGCCACAGCATGGGTTACTGGAGCAGCATAAGCCGCATGGCCTACACCGGCTACCCTCCAGCAGAGATCGAGGAAGCCTATGAGGATAACCAGGATCTCAAAGCATATGCAGAAAGCTTGCTAGCCCCGGGTATGAAATGCGATAAAATCTACACCAAGGTCAAAGCGGAGGCTGAGAAAAGAGGAATCAAGTTGCACGACCCGATTATAGGCCACGGCGTCGGTTGTAGCCACTTCGAAGCCCCTTACCTAGTCAATGATTATAACGTCGAGTTGAAGCTCGGCAACGTCATAGCTCTCGGCGTCGCAACTCTTGGACCTAGAAGAGAGATCATTGTCGACCGCGATGTCTATGAAATCACACACGAAGCCGCCAGGAAGCTTAGCTGGTACAGGAGTTGGGACCGGATCTACGCGGTTACCGGCTTCAGGGCGGTCCACTAGGAGGATATGAAGATGGAACTCTACGAAAAAATTTATTCTGCTGTTGAAGACTCAGCCTTCGATGCAGTTCTAGTCACAGGCGCGGATAACTTCGCTTACATGGCGGGCGCAGCTGTCCCGTTCCTCGCCTTATACCCTGAGTCGCCCGTGGCTGTAATCTGGTCTAAGAAGAGTGACCCAGTCGTTGTCGTCCCTGAGGAGTGGGAGGAGACGATCCAATCCCTAAGCAGCGTAAAGAAGATGAAAACCTACTTGGGCGGTCCAGACGCCTTTGCAAAGGTTGCGGCCGAGGTCATCAAGGCAGAGAAGAAGAAGGGCAGGATAGGCGTCGACCTCCTCAGGGTAAAAGCCACCACATATGAAATGCTTAAGGCCGAGACTCCTGGATACGAGTGGGCGAGCTGCGATGGATTTATCCGTGAGCTCCGTGCCACAAAAACGGAGGAGGAACTCGAGCTCCTCGAAGACGTAGCCTATAGGGTTGACCATGGAATCTTCGGCACCCAGCACCACGTACTTGTAACCAGCAGCAGGAGCGAGATGAGTCTCGGTGAGGACATCAGGGTTCACTGCCTTGAAAGAGGCTTGGATGTTATCGGAAGCCAGAGCATCAGCCAAGGCACTAGTGGCCCAAGCGCGACTAAGTGGTGGCCTAGAGCCCCTTACTACGGCATCGGAAACGAAAAGAAGCTCCAGCCGGGAGAATACGTTAGGATGGAGGCCCGGTATAGTATTGATGGTTACTGGGGCACCGGATCCCGCCTTATGACTCAAGGTTACCCTACAACCGAACAGAGAAAATCCTATCATGATCTCGTCGCTCTCCGCGAAGTAGCCCTTAAAACTGCCAAGCCGGGTACAAAGTGCAGCAGCGTCTACGATGCAATGCTTGAGGAAGCGAAAAAGAGAAATGTAAAACTCTTCGAACAAGTCGTCCTCGGCCACGGTATCGGCGTTGCTGATGTTGAAGCGCCTTACATCTCCGCCGGAGACGATACCAAACTCTGCGCAGGAATGGTTCTCGTGATTCGCCCAGTCATCGAGGGGCCAAAGAGTGAACTACTTTGGAGCAGCGATACAGCTATAGTTGAGACCGATGGTGCACACATAGTCGGCTGGTACAAAGACTGGCGTGAACCCTACGTAGCTAACTACACTCTCTAGGTGGCTATTTTTTGTCGCTGACCATAGGCGACGTCGAGGTTCCGCCAGGAACCCGCGGTAGAGGTTACATTAAGGTTTCCGAAGCATCCACTCATGAAGTAAAGATACCTTGGGTTGCCTTCAATGGCTTCTTCCCCGGGCCTACACTCTGCGTCCTCGGCGGGATCCACAGCTTGGAGTGCACACCAATCGAAGGTCTTCTACGCGTCATCGAAGAACTCGACCCGTCCACAATCATGGGTAAACTCCTCATCATCCCGGTTGTTAACACCGCCGGTTTTAACGCTCGTACTCCGTATGATAACCCATGGGATCACCTAAACCAGAACAAGGTGTGGCCAGGGGACTCGGAAGGCCCGCTTACGAAGCGAGTTGCGCACGCTGTATGGACAGAATTCATCACTAAGGCTGATGCTATTGTCGACGCCCACTCCGCAGACCTTGGAGAGGACACAACAAGAAGCGTTTTCATCTTCAAGACCAGCGACGAACAGCTCAGAAATAAAATGGTAGAAATGGCGGGATGTTGGGACATCGACTATATTGAGACCGCAGCGATCTCTGGGAACACGGGAGAAGCTGTCACACGGCTTGGAATACCGTGTGTCATGACTGAAGCCGGCGCTCCCTACCCCGTCAGGGAGAAAGATGCATGGTGGTTCGCTAAAGGCATCTACTGCTTGATGCGTTCCCTTGGCAACCTACCAGGCGACGCTGTAGTTAAGAGGGTACCCGTCGACCCGGAATCGAGGCGTCTCTATGCCCTTCACGGTGGAGCGTGGAGGAAGTTGGTCGATGTTGGTAACAAGGTAAAAGAAGGGCAGCTACTCGGCACAGTTTACAGTCTGATCGGAGAGTGTCTCCAGGAAGTTCGTGCTCCTTACGATGGCACCATCACCTTTCTTCGTACACACTTCAGTGTAAACCAGGGTGATACACTGCTATGGCTCACCCGAGTTTAATGACGTGCGCTTCAGCGAGGGGCTTAACGTTATTATGGCGATGGAAAAGTCAAAGAAGCGTTGTTAATTGCCCACCTTTTTCGATAAAGATAAAACCCTGCTAGATGATTAACCGGGTGCGGGATCGTAGTCTAGCTTGGTATGATACGCGGCTTGGGCCCGCGTGGTCCCCGGTTCGAATCCGGGCGGTCCCACCAC
>CAZIAF010000034.1:0-16629 GCA_964537625.1 uncultured Candidatus Bathyarchaeia archaeon | reverse complement strand
ATATGGTGTAGAATTCCTGTAGCGACGACGAGAGCAATCCGCCCCATGGCCTAAGGGTTTTTTCATCTATTCGATCCATTAACAATTAGGTATGCTGTCCCACGAATTCTATTTTATATCCTCTATCCCTTCTCCCATTTCCGTTCTCACATAATTCCAGTTTATAGTCAATCAGAAGAGCACCCCTGCGTATCTGCAACACCTGGATAAGCCACTTCGTTATAGCTCCACCACTGATCGTGACAAAAGAGCAGATTGATACCGGTATCGACGCAATGGACGAGGGGTTGAAGATAGCGGACAAAGAGGTTGAAGCCTAGACTCCCCACCCAAATCGAGCATAAAAAACCCATTTTAAAAATAATATACGAAACCCGCCATTTACAACTCTCAAATTTCACTTATAATAATGCGCGCACAGAGTGTAATGAGCGATATCCGTCTCGAGACTCTCTTATTCGGGGAAGATGTATTATATTTTTTCCCATCTGGCGTATTAAACTTGCTTAGGCTTAGTATCATATAACCATATCATAGCTATCAGCTGGATTGCTGTATTACCTCTAATGGATTGTATTACAGTTGTGGAGTTGTTTTACTCCCCCTCACGCATTACGTCATTTTTTACTATAGGCTAGCCTAATGGAATGCATGAGTCATCTCGTTTGCCCTTTATGTAGAAAAAATACGGTGCTTCAACCCTCGCACAGGCATCGAGATTTCCTCAATGATACTTTCAAGGTTAAAAGACCAGACTTAAACTACGCAAATAGAGACAAAGACACCTACTCATCCTTGGGTATGGTAACCCTGTTTCTAGTTTATTCAATAACAGGCGCGTGGACTATCCTAACGCCGCCAGTTGTTGTCTTAATGCTGTAGAGCCCGGTGCGCGCCGTTATGTAGAGTGTTTTAAAATCTTCATCGCCCCAGGCAACATTAGAAGGTACTTCGGGAATCTGAATTATTCCCAATTTCCTCCCTTTTGGATCGATCACCCACACTCCTCCTCCACCTGTACAAAACACGTTTCCCTCGACGTCTACCTTCATCCCATCAGGAACTCCCGCTTCTTCTGGATTACTGAGATTTGCGAAGATCCTGCCATCGGTAATGGTGCCATCGCTCTTAACATCAAACGCCCGAATTATCTTTTGGGCGGAGTCATCAACATAGAGTGTTTTCTCATCTGGAGAGAACGCTAGGCCGTTCGGGCGATCAAAACTATCGTCTAATAACTTTAGTTTTCCATGGATGCTTATGTGAAAGACGCCTTGGAAGGGGAGCTCTTTTCCCTCCTTTTGATTGATGAGGCCGTACGGGGGATCGGTGAAGTAGATGGTACCGTCGCTCTTAACTACAATATCGTTTGGACTGTTTAATCGCTTCCCGTTGTACCGTTCGGCAAGAGTAGTTAATGTGCCATCCGCCTCGGTACGGGAGACACGGCGGTCATGTTCACAAGCAAGAATACGGGATTGTTTGTCGATAGTAAGACCATTGGAGCGTCCGCTCGGTTTCCGGAAGATTATTGCATCCTTCTCGCCCGGAGTCCATTTGTATATGGTGCTCGCCGGGATGTCCGAGAAGATGAGGTACCCTTCTGGTAGCCAGAGAGGGCCTTCAGTGAACTCGAAGCCACCAAGAATCTTCCTTGCTTCGACGTCGGGGATGATGGATCTGAGTTTAACAGTATTTTCCTGCATGACGACCTTCGATACTTGTAGCTGCTTCATCCTCTTATACTGTTTTAAAGCATGTGCGCTTGGGATGTAGATATTTTTACCAAGTCAAATTATTCATCTCGCGCGCGTACTAATGTCCACCGGAAACTACCTTGTCGCGACCTGAACCTTCCATAAAAAACTAAACCCTTTTAACCCGCCATCCGCCAATTGTCCCAGTCACATGGGAATCCGCCGCATGTTTTGACTCGAAGCCCAGAAGGCCCCCGATAACGACACGTCGAATTCCGGTGAAAAAGGAGATCAAAACATGCATATAAGTTCCTTCGAACAACTACACCTCTCCACAGAGGTAATGAAAGGTATCACAGAGATGGGCTGGGAAACCCCCTCCCCCATACAAGCACAAGCACTTGGACCTCTACTGGATGGCCGAGACGTCCTCGGCCAAGCCCAAACTGGCACCGGAAAAACCGCTGCCTTCGGTATACCCATGATAGAGCTAATAAAACCAAACCTCAAACAAGTCCAAGGCCTCGTCCTCGCCCCCACCCGGGAGCTCGCCGTCCAGATCACAGACCACCTCGAACGCCTCGCTAAGTATCGCGGCGTCAAGGTCCTCGCAGTCTACGGAGGCGACCCCATCCAACGTCAGACCAGAGCCCTAAAACAAGGCGTTCACATAGTAGTCGGTACCCCCGGCCGTATCCTCGACCACATGGCTCAAGGAACCCTCAACCTACGTAACGCCCATATAGTCGTTCTAGATGAAGCCGATAGAATGCTCGACATGGGTTTCATAGAAGACATCAAACGAATTCTAAACGACACTCCGAAAGAAAAGCAGATGAGCCTCTTCTCCGCTACCCTCGACCGCAACGTTATGCAGATCAGCAAACAATTCATGCACTACCCTGAGAAGATAATCGTAAGCCGCGATGAGATCGCCCTCCCCCAGATAACGCAGCATTACGTCGAGGTCGAAGCCATCGACAAGTTCCGGGTCCTCACAGCTATCCTAGACGAGCAACGAGTAGAACGCGCCATAATCTTCTGCAAGACCCAACGCGGCGCGCAACGCCTCGCTAAGATGCTCGCTACTCGAAGATATGATGCTAAACCCCTGCACGGCGGCCTAACCCAGCCCCAGCGCGACGTTGTTACTGAGTCCTTCCGCCAAGGCAGACTTAGAATATTAGTCGCCACAGACGTAGCTGCTCGTGGCCTCGACATACACAATGTCACTCATATAATCAACCACAACATCCCCAACGAGCCCACCGCCTACTTCCACAGAATAGGCCGCACCGCTAGAATGGAGGCTGAGGGAACAGCTATTAGTCTTGTCAGTCCCGACGAGATGAAGGACCTACAAAAAATCAAATCAATGACTAACACCAAGATTACCGCCCTAGAAGGTAACCATACAGCCATCACCGAGGCTCCCAGGGAACCCCAACCACGATGCGCCAAATGCGGAAAGGAGTTTAGCCCACCCTTCGAACCCACCCCCGGTCGCCCCATATACTGCCCCACTTGCTACAAGAACCATCAAAAACCCAGGCGCAGAAGCCCACGACTCACAACATACTGATAGTTCCTCCCAAATAGCGTTGAGGAGAACCGCTCAAAACTCTCCCTTAGAAGAATATTTTTTAAAAAAAATTCGAATATGTAACTCTCTCTCAAGCTCTGAGCTATATTTCTGGAACCCGAGTTCCTGAACATGGTCAGCAAACACAAGTAAAAGATCATATTGATTTACCCATATCAATTCACGTAAACCATAGACTGGGGTGAAAGCAAGACCAATAACCTAGTATATTAAACTAGAAAACATGGATTGCATCATATGCGCAATAGTCGAAGGCCGTCTACCCGCTCAAAAAATTTTCGAGGACAAGGATAACGTCGCGTTTCTTGATATTCACCCCGCTGCTCCCGGCCACACCCTTCTCGTCCCAAAGACTCATGTTGCACGAATCGAAGAACTCACAAACGAACAGGCCGAAGCTTTATTCCAAGTATTACACAAGCTACTAGAACCCATACGAACAGCTCTCAGCGCCGATGCCACAACCATTGGAATAAATAATGGCCCGGGAAGCGGTCAAGAAATCCGGCATATCCACATCCATATAATTCCTCGCCACCGAGGAGACCATGGAGGCATCATCCAATCCATTGGGCCTGGAGGAAAAATGGATCCAATGGATGCTGCGGAGAAGATTCGGGCCAGAATACTCTAAGATCTCGAAACCGGGGGGGGGGCGTCAGATTCTCTCCACTCAACACCAGCACACGCGGGCATGACTAAAGTCATGGGTTACCTTGGTTTTTTCATGAATATCTCTACATACTCAAAATTCAATGGAATCATATTAACTGAAGAAAAAAAATGGCCAAGTCGAAGAAGCTTGAAATTCAATAATAGGCTGCTCAATGTATCTAATCCTGATAAGTTGGACAATACCAGCCTTTTCAAATGGTCTGGGTGTAAACCCACTCTCGGTGAGTGGTATACTAACCCAGATGAAAAAGAATCCCAATACAAGAGTGGAGTTAAAATCGCTCGAATATATTAATGAACAAATCCCAGGCTGGGTGGCTGAGGCTGCATCAGAGGCTACAAAGGCTTCCCTGCATAGGCTGAGGCTGCAAAGGCTGTAGAGGCTGAGGCTGCCCTGCCTGAGGCTGCTGAGCCAGTTAATACCCCTAACATATAGGGAAGGCCAGGAAAATCGGAGCAGGGCAGCCAAGCCCTGGGCAGGGTTAGCCCAGCTTTGGCAGGGTCAGCCCAGCCTTTACAGACTTTACAGAATGCTGAACAGGGCGCGCGCATTAGGCGAAGAGTCTGTAGGTTTCTCCACTAATAAGAAATAAATCAAACAATACATGAAGACCAATAACATGGTCGACCACAACAAGCAACACGAATGGCTCATGTATACCCTCGCGCTCCAGACTCCCCCTGTCGCTGTCAAATACCTTATAGACTGGAATGAGAGCTCCGAATGGGACTTTGCAGACAAAGGTTACTACCGCCCTAAGGCACCGCTTAACCTATGCCAGTTCGTCGGCCAAGCTCGTTACCACCTCAGAAAGGTAGTGGCGACTGCTGATGACCAAGTATGTAATATAGGCGCACTGGTAACAGGCACCTACCCATATGACGATGACATGGAGCATGGCGAGATCGCAAAGAAAGATGGCGTCCGTGAGACTCCTGAGCTCTGTGAGAGTATGTTCCAAACCCTACCGCGCATCCCCTTCGGTGAAGTAAAAGCCATCGCCTTTGCCCCCCTACAAAAAATGGAGATGGAGCCCGATCAGG
Organism: uncultured Candidatus Bathyarchaeia archaeon; assembly: GCA_964537625.1. GTDB lineage: Archaea > Thermoproteota > Bathyarchaeia > TCS64 > TCS64 > UBA8941. Next base: position 11,610 of record CAZIAF010000034.1, on the reverse strand, counting down.
TTATTATCTACGGTAACCCTCTTCAGATTCTAAAACTCATCCAGGGTTACATCTACTCCGAGGAGCCTCGTTTCACAATCACGACCTGCGCAAAGTACGGCATCTGCGTCGAGGGTATGGCTCAAGCCTATCAAACCGGTAAACCCGCTGTCGGGTTCCCCTGCCGCGGAGAGCGAGTCTCCAGCATTGTACAGGATCAGGAGATCTTCATAACCATACCTTACAAGCTTCTCCCTCACGTTATCGAAGGGTTCGAGAAGACCAAGCATCTTCTGCCTACACCAATTCCCTTCGGGGGCGTCGACCAAGAGCCCAACTTCCTCCCAGACTATTATCTAACACCTCAGGCTAAGAAACGCCGTGGTTAGCAAAGCTATAACCGCCTCGGTTCCCCCTGAGAAGACATGAGTAACCTAGAACTACATGAAGAGACAGTGACCCTTGGCGGAGGCTGCTTCTGGTGTACAGAAGCCATCTTCGCCCGCCTCAAGGGGGTAACAAGTGCCTTCCCAGGATATAGCGGTGGACGTACACCCAACCCAACATACGACCAGGTCTCCACAGGCAAAACTGGTCACGCTGAGGTCATCCAGATTACTTACGACCCAAAGATAATCACCTTCCGCCAGATCCTTGAGATCTTTTTCGCCACCCATGACCCCACAACCCTCAACCAACAAGGTGCCGACATGGGTACCCAGTACAGATCCGTGATATTTTATCACACAGAAGAGCAGAGGAAGGAGACAGAGGCTTATATCAAGGAACTAACCCAGAAGAAGAACTTCCAAGTCCCCATCGTAACAAAACTGGAATCCTATATAGACTTTTATCCCGCTGAGGAGTTCCACCTCAAGTACTACGAGAAAAACCTAAACGTTCCGTACTCGCGTTTCGTCATCGCTCCAAAACTTGAGAAACTTGAAAAGAAATTCAGCGACAAATTAAAGGGCTGAGAAGAAAACCCGTAGTCTATCCTCCATCGCTTTCCCCATTGCGTAGACGTTATGCTCCACCTCGGTGAAGAGATTGAGCTCAACTTCGCCACCCGCCTTTCTAAGGGCTTCCGCCAACGGAATCGCGTTAGTCTCTGGTGGAATGTTATTGTCTTTAGAGCCATGGTATATGGCGGTACTCGGTAACTTCGTTCCTTTCTTAATCGCTTTAAGCTTTGGCATCGGGTCGCTTGACTTTATGACTTTGTAGGCTTCAGCATCTGTCGTCTCAGATTGTAACTCGTAAGCCTTGAGGGTGACATCCCTGAACTTTTTCTCCTTGATGGTAGCTTCTAGGTTAGCTACAGCTTGGAGAACAACGGCAAGTTTCACCCTGCCTGCGAGGGGTCCGAGCACCGAGTTCCAAACCAAAGTCCCGCCGAGTCCTCCCCCCATCAACCCAAGGCGTGAGGTGTCGAGCCCAGGCGTGGCATCGAGATCCTTGAGCAGTGCTGCGTTAGCAGCTACTGCACAAGGATTACCCCAGTGGTCGCCGCAGGCGTGACTCCCAGCCACAGCTATTCCGTTCTCCATGATCGCTTTTAGGAAGGCTACCTTTGACTCCGTGTCCGGCCAGTCCGCTGCCCCTTCCTTAACGAATCCGCCCGCACCGTGGTGGTGGATTAATACAGGCATCTTCCCTTTCGCTTTGAAACCTTTCGGAGTCCAGAGATAGCACCATTCTCCTCCCGATTTGAAATAGACCTTCTGCTCCCCGTCTTTAAGCTTCGGAACAGCCAATCAGAACACCTGAAGGAAAAACCGTTTAGAAGTGGTTAAAAGACCTCCGCCCGATGCCTTCAAAAACACCGGTGTCGAAGCCTCCCTTATGGTTGACCTCTTTAAACCTTACAAGATTGGAGGGCTTGAGATCCGGAACAGGTTCGTCCGTAGCGCCACCACCTGCGCATGGAGTGACGAGAACGGTGTCGTACGAGATGAGATGATCCGATACTATGAGCAGTTAGCCAAGGGGGGTGTCGGCCTTATAATTAAGGGCCACCTATACATCGACCCCCGTGGTAAAGCACACGTCGGCATGGCAGGAATACACGATGCCATCGTTATTCCTAACCTGAAAGTGCTGACCGATACCGTCCATCGTCAGAATGGAGCTATCATTGCCCAGATTAACTTTGGTGGCTACCAGGCTAGCGCTGGGGAGCGAATGGGTCCTAGCGACTACCAGGGTAAAGACTGGAAAGCCCGCGCCATGAGTACCACCGAGATCTGGAACATAGTAGATAAATTCGGCGCAGCAGCTGAACGAGCAATTCATGCTGGCTTTGACGGCGTCCAGATCCACGCCGCCCACGGCTACCTCGTCTCAGAGTTCCTTAGCAAACACACTAACGTTCGCCATGATGAGTGGGGAGGGCCACTCCGAAACAGGATTAACCTCCTCCATGAGGTCTACGACGAGATACGGAACCGCATAGGCTTCGACGTACCCGTAGCGATGAAGATTAACTGCGACGACTTTAGCAGAGACGGCTTCACTGTTGAGGAGGCGGCGCAGGTTGCCCACGTTATGGCTGTCCGGGGAATCGATATGATTGAGGTGAGCGGTGGAGGCAGAGGACAGGAGGACCAGTATCGTTATCGGGCTAAGCACAGCGACCCCATCCTCTCGGAGGTTAACTTCGCCGGCCACTGCGAGAAAATCCGAGACAGCACCAAGCCCAAAACACTAGCCCTTGTAAATGGCTTCAGTACACTCACAGCCATGCAAACCGTCGTTGATCAAGGTATCGCCGATCTTATTAGCATGAGCCGGCCCCTCATCAGGGAGCCCGACCTCGTTAAAAAACTCCAATTAGGCCAAAAAGAAGCTTCATGCATTAGATGCGACGCCTGTCATGCAACCGGTGTCTTCAGTAAGGAGATGCTTCGCTGCCAACTAGACTGATTAGTAATTATTTTCAGTACTCTCTCACCCTCCCTTTAGAAACGGTATTATAGGTGCTCACATGCAGCGATAGGCAAAAACCGCGATCTTAATGGCCACAATTTTTTCCTCCGTCAAACAAGCGTTGAGTAGTCGTAACCTATTAGTCATAACCCTAACTCAGAGTCTTTTCATGTTCACCGCCAGCCTCTGGTGGCCTTACTGGAGTCTCTACATCATGGAGCTTGGGGCAACTCCGACCCTACTGGGACTCATCTTTATGGTTGAGTCAGCAGCACAGCTCATCTTCCAGATCCCGGGTGGGTATTTGACTGATCGACTCGGAAGGAAGAGCGTGATCATTCTCGGTTCTGTCTTTAGGGCGATCAGTCCATTCATCTATGTCTTTACTGGGAGCTGGCAGCTCGTCATCGTTGGTATGGTGATCACCCAGGCTTCGAATATGATGATCCCTGCGATTGACGCCTTAATCGCTGAGTCAGTATCGAAGGAGAACCGTGGCCTCGGTTACGGAGCCTTCAGGATGATGACATGGCTCCCACAGATCTTCACTGCTTATCTAGGCGGCGTCATCACAGACATGCTCGGCATCGTCCCTGGTGCAAAGCTCGCCATAGGCGCTACCGCAGTAGTGGCCTGCCTAAACGTCTTCATCAGATGGAAGTACCTTGAGGACACATATGTACCCGGAGCTCAAGAGAAGTCGAAGCATTTCAGCGGCGTTGACTATATTCGGAATATTCGTAATGTCCCCCGCCAGATTTGGTATCTCATCCTAGTTGCTGCCTTCAGCGCCTTCGCATTCCGAGTAGCAAACCAGTTCATGGTCGTCTATGCGACCAAGGTAATCGGGCTCACCAATACTCAGTGGGGATTTGTCACGATGTTGGTGATGGTCGTGAGTACCCTGCTAACGATTCCAGGAAGCATCATCTCAGATCGCGTCGGAAGGAAGCCTGGGATAATGGCGAGCCTTGGTCTCCTGCCCTTACAGTTCTTTGGGTTGACCATAGCTGGTGGTTTCTGGGGTGTTATTGGAGCTAGGTTCCTCGGAGGAATCAGTGAGGGCTTTGGAGGCGCTGTTACTGGCATCGAGGGCGGCTCAGCTTGGCTTGCACTCGTCGCCGACATCACCCCTGCTGGTCAACGTGGCATGGTCATGGGTATTATCGGTACAATGGCGGGTCTCCTAAGCCTCCCTGTCAGCAGTGTCGGTGGAGTAATGTATGACACCTTCTCACCACAATTCCCCTTCTACACTGCCGCTGCCTCTGGCATAATAGCCCTGTTGATCTTCACGGTTCTCATAAAGGAACCGAAAACAAAGGCAGACTAGTCCTATTTCCTGATGTAGCTGTTGTCGTTCAGCTTACGCACTAGATATCGACGCGTCTTGGGGTTTATCCATAATATCCTGTATTGATACATTTAACAACATGTTACACGGAGTTGAATACTGGGAGATACCACTAAGTACCGAATAGACTCTTTCTAGCCTAGGGATTACAATGATCAAGCAGGGTTTAGAATATGAAGTGGTGGAACGTTGGGGGAAGTTGCCAAAGGGGTGGGTATTTACCCAAGTAGCCGGTGTCGCTGTCGACTCTTTGAATCGAGTGCTTATTCTATGCCGAGGCATACATCCCATAATAGTCTTCAGCCGTGAGGGCGAATTCATCGAGAGTTGGGGGGACGGTATCTTCAAGAACGCCCACGGCGCTTATATCGATACTGAGGACAACTTTTACTGCGTTGATAGCGGCGATCATACAGTCAGAAAGTTTTCCAAGAATGGCGAACTAGTATTCACACTAGGCACCGAGGACATACCTGTTGATGGAAAGCCGTTCAATAAGCCCACCGACATCGCCGAAGCTCCCAATGGCGACCTCTACGTCAGCGACGGCTACGGCAACAGCCTAATCCACCGCTTCACCGCCGATGGTGAGCTCATCAATAGCTGGGGTGAACCCGGAACAAACCCAGGCCAGTTTAACCTCCCCCACGGCATCTGGGTCAACGACAAGAAAGTCTACGTCGCTGACAGGCAGAACAACAGGATCCAGATCTTCACCCTCGAAGGTGAGTATATTGAGCAGTGGACAGGGTTGGGCAGACCTTGCGATATCTACTTCGATAAACGCGGCAGAATCTACGTAGCCGAACTCACCCACCGGGTCAGCATTCTCAACAAACGCGGCGAAGTCCTCGCAAGGATCGGTGGAGAAAACAGCTTCAAACCCGGCCAGTTCGTGGCTCCCCATTGCATCTGGAAAGACAGCTATGGTGCTCTCTACGTAGGCGAAGTCCTTGAGGGACAGCGCATACAAAAATTCATCCCAGCATAACAACTTAAAACCCGTTAACTGCCACTACAAACTTTATCCCCTCATCCACCCGACCGGGAACTTATGCAGAACATAGGTGCATGTGGACTCAATTGTAGCAACTGCGCTGCTTATAATGCAACGCAATCAAACGACCTGAAAAAGTTCCAGGAGCTCGCGATTAACTGGAGCAACGAGAAACATCAATGGAAGGCTAACGACCTAATATGCGATGGCTGTACAAGCAACCGTGTATCCCGAGGTTGCTTAGAGTGTCCTGTTCGAATCTGCGCCCAGGCGATAGGCAAAAAGATCTGCAGTAGATGCGGCTGCTACCCATGCGATAAACTACAGGATCGTTGGAAGAACCTCCACGGCGACCTCGAGATCTGGAAAGCGAACCTCGAAAAGGCGAAATAGACCAACACTCTATCTAAGAGATACCCATACCCGCATTTGAGGCCCACTCAAAATCCAGATGAGAAATCCAATCGAAGGATTAACAAGAAATACCATCTCAGGATCTGGACAAACGCGAGAGATCTAAGGGCATTGCGAATTTCAATCTAACTCATGATTAAGTTACGTAAAGTAACGATTATGAAAGGCTGCTTCGCCAAGACCAATCCAAGAGGTCTCCTAAATGAGTGAAAAAAATCAACTCCCTTATGACTTTCTAACATTGGTAGCTGCATTAATCCCCTCGGTGGACTAAATGCAGGGTTCATCTGGAAAAATAATTCAACAAGACGCATCGGCTGCATTATGTAGGTGCTTAACAAAGCCAAGGAGCCGAACAAAACAAGTGCGACTAAGACTGCTTTGTATTTATCCCGCCCCGTACCCGCGTCATCGTAACTAATTCGGTCGAGGCGCGTATCAAGTGACGGATGCGATGTAAAGGCAGCCTTCAGTGATCCAATCTGAGAGTATATGAAAAGACCGGATACAAGATCAGGGATTATAACTCGGCGTCTCGGTGTATTAATTGAGGCGATCTTGATCAACGCCCTCTTAAGCGAGCTCCTCCTGCGGGTCGACTTAGTCCCCACCTCATCAGCTAGGTACTCTCTCTCCTTAGCCAGCATGGAGGCTGAAAGATAGGATGCTGGGTTGAAGAAAGCAATAACTTTTAGAGACGAGACCACCGCCATCAAGTGGAAATCCTGATTCTTTATGTGAGCTAATTCATGGGCAATGACCGCCTCAAGTTCAATCCGGTCTAAAACGGAGATGAGTCCGCTGGAGAAGACGACCATAGTATTGTTACCGTGGCCAATAGTGAAGGCGTTTGGTTGCAGGTTCTCCGTCAACCCAATCTTTGGTATGTCGATTCCGATCCTCTTCGCCAGCTTCCCAACTATTCCATAAAGCTTCGGTTCATCCTCTTCGGTGACCTCCATTACTCCCTGACATTTTTTAACGATGGCAACACCGAAGAGATATGACACGATCAGTGTTGCTGCTCCAAAGATTATCCCAGAAACGCAGAGGATCCCCGTGTAGCTCACGCCGACGACCTCTTCCATTCTAGTAATAATTATTATAGAGGCCTCAACAGGACCACGAATTATCATAGGTCGAGTTATCCAAACCGATGGCGTGATGATCACATACATGAAAAGCGGGACTAACAGAGTCAAGCCATAGAAAAGAGTACGAATCTGAGGGTCCCAAACGTTGAAGACGCGTAATAGCAGTGATGTGATTACTAGTGTAGCTACTGAGGCTAAAACTATCTGGGGGAAAGGTGGAACGAGAAGTTGCATAATGACCTCGTTTGGTCCCTGCATATCCCCGCCTCAAACCTCCTTTTTACGATCTTATCCCTTATCTATATTGTTCATATCGACGAGATATGAAGTAACCGCATCGCCAAAGTTTTTCATGAGACTATCCATTATATGTTTGACCGCGGATTTTTCGATCTGAGCCCTTGTTAACTTAGGCCAGTAGACATATAGTAGTCCACCTTTGCCCTCGGTAACCTTCCGGTCAAGGATCCCCTTCTCAAAAAGGGTGTTCATAGTGGACATCACCGTTGTGTAGGCGATCTTCCGCTCCTCCCTCATCTTCTCATAGACCTCCCTAATACGGATGGGCTTGCCCATGTTATACACAGAGTTTAGGACTTCCGCTTCGAGTGGTCCGAGTATTGTCTCGAGATCCTTTCCGTCGACTTTGTACCCTGAGGGGGTATAGTTCCCAGCCACCATGTTACTATCTGGCTCCGTAATAACTAACCTGAGGAAAATCCTTATATATCTTTCCCCTATCAAACACAGTAGTTACTAATGCGATTAGTTGGTTGATGAAATGGTGGCTATAATCGACGTAAAGAACCTGACCAAGAAATATGGTGACCTCCTCGCCGTCGACCATGTAACCTATACTATTGAGGAAGGCGAGATCTTTGGTCTTCTCGGGCCTAATGGATGTGGAAAAACTACTACAATCTTGATGCTCCTTGGCTTAATAACCCCAACAGAAGGCACGGCAATCGTAAACGGTGCGGATATTGTCACTGATTCAGTTGGAGCAAGAAGACAGGTTGGATTGTTACCAGATAACGTTGGTCTCTACGATAATTTAACTTCCAAGCAAAATTTGAGTTTCTTCGCTGAACTCGCAGATGTGAAGAAGAGCGAAATAGATGCTAGAATAGATAAACTCCTAGATCTTGTCGGGTTATCCGAAAAAAAGGGTGTCAAGGTTTCTCAGTTCTCCAGGGGGATGCGGCAAAGATTAGGTATAGCTCAGTCGATGGTTCGCGATCCAAAGATACTGATCTTAGACGAACCAACTCAGGGTATTGATCCTGAGGGTACTAAGGATTCGAGAGAACTGATTAAGCGTTTATCAAGAGAGCAGGGCTGCACCATCTTATTCACATCTCATCTTCTAGAAGAGGTCCACAAACTGTGTGACCGAGTTGCTATTATGAGAAAGGGGAAAGTAATCGCAATTGGTACAATACCTGATCTAAGAGATCAGATTCATGCAACTCAGGGGGAGGATTTCGAGCAAGTATTTCTGAGATATCAGGGGGTCCTCTAAATGGCAGGAATTTTTACAATAGCGAAAAAAGAGCTTCTCGATATATTTTCAGAGAGAAAGTTCTTACTAATATTCGCAACTCTCCTAATTGTTGTTCTAGTCTCAACTTTTCAGGGCGCACTAAACTACGCAAGTTCACAGAGTACAACCGGCGAACTTGGCAGACCTGGTGGACAAGGTGGGCAAGGTGGTGGAGGATTAATTCTATTTGGAGGTGCACGAGGTCTGTCTCAGGCACTTGGTAGCATGGTAACCAACTTCAGCCTTGTTGGTGGTGTCCTTGCTTTAGCGATAAGTTTCGATACAATAAATGGTGAACGACAAAGTGGTTCTATGAAGACCTTGTTATCATATCCTATTTATAGAGATAAGATCGTTTTCGGTAAGTATCTTGGTGGCTTGATGGCTGTAGCTACAGTCTCCGTGATTACTTTCTTATGTGGTGTAGGTATTTTTACTGGTTTCTCTGGTTTAGCAATGAGTATTGACACTATCCTACGGTTAGTATTATTCTTCTTTGTTACCCTGATCTACATGGCAATCTTTCTAGCGATTGGGTTATTGATCTCGATTGTAATGCCTCAGCCGTCAACTTCGCTGCTTACAGCAATGATTGTGTGGCTCGCTTCGACACAGTTGATACCTAATGTTGGCTATGCAATTGCTCAGATCTTACGTCCGGTGCGTTTTTCCTTTTCAAACGGTACCCCAAGTTTTTCATCACCTGCCGGATTTGAAACTATAAGGACAATAATTAGTGCCTTGTCTCCCTCTCAATGTTATGAGTCTATTGTATCAAATATTTTAACAACGAGTCGCCTTCAGTTCTCGGAAGGTGCTCCCGTATCAGTATCAATAAGCTTAGGTCAAGCATTGTTAACCTCTCTACCCTATATGATTTACTTCGCAGGTTTACTAATCGCAATTTTCGCAGCCGCCTACGTATTATTTATGCGCCAAGAGGTTAGGTAATGAGCTCTCAAAAAAAACCATTTTTCCTTGGATTTCTCTTAATCCTAGCTTTTATGGGATCCCAGCTATCTTCAATAATTAAAGCCGATTATTACCTAACTGGAACTATAATCGATGAAAATGGTAATGGACTTAAAGGGGTTAAAATAAATCTTTATTTAAATACTCAAGTAGTAAGTGAAGACCTTGTCGGAGAATTTGTTGCTAACACAACCACAAACGAAAATGGTGAATTTATTCTTACTTTATTAAACTATAACTACATTATAACCCTAGAAAAACTTGGTTATCAGACTCGAACCGAAAAGATAAATTTGCTAAACGGTGATTTTTTCTCCTGGTCTTTAAAGAAAATAGTGTTGAGTAGGAGTATTAGTTTTGATGTATTCACTTCAACAATTGAAATCCATTCTGGAGAAACATTAGAAATCCCTTTGGTCATTCGGAATGATGGATTAACGGAAAACATCTCATTTACTACTTCTGAACCTTCAGATTGGACGATTTCAATATTAAATAAACAAGGCCAACAAATCCAGAGCATCTACCTACCATCAAAAAGCTCATCCTCAATCTCACTTCATGTAATTGCCCCAAAGAATGCTACCGATACTGATATAGACATTAACGTTAATGGATCTGGGAATTTCACAAAAACAATTTCATTCAAATTATCTGATACTAACGAAAAGTTTCTTGAATGCGAATACCCGAGTAGAAGCCTCGGAGCTGGAAGTAGTTTCGATTTCGAAGTTGATGTGACAAATCCATTATATTATGATGCCTTAATTGAACTTGGAATCGTGTTAAATCAACCGTGGAGAGTCGCAATTGAAAATGCAAAAGGCGAAGCAATCACTTCTATTTACTTAAAGAGTCAATCCGCCTCCATAATCCACATCCGAGGTAATGTACCTGACGATGCTTCACCCGAAACAGTTACCTTTGACTCGAAAGCTGTGGCGGGAGGAAAACAATCTCATCTTACATTTACAATCGAAGTCGGTTCAAACACTAACGCCGAGTTAAATTTGAGTTCACGTTATCCCTCTCAGTCAATACAATTGGGAGTGAAAACTGTTTACCCATTGATATTAAGAACTGGCGCTACAGAGGAATTCGTATATCTAAGCACAAAAGGAGTCCCAGAAGGTTGGGGTGTGGTTTTTAAAACCAGTGATGACCGACAGATTAACACTATAAACATGCAACCTGATGATTCCGAAGAACTTAACGTGGAAGTAACACCTTCACTTGATAGTCAACAAGGTGTATACACCTTCACCATATTAGCAGAGAGTAATGTCATAAATGACGCTATCACCTTAACAGCTAACGTAATTGGGTCCTATAACATTAAAATGAGCATCGATAACCTCTATCTTCAAACAAAAGCAACAAATTCAGAGACAGTTAAAATCGTGATCACTAACACAGGATATTCTCCGTTGAATAACCTAGAACTAGATGTAGTGCCTCCCACTGGTTGGGATTCATCCATCTCTCCCCTTAAAATTACAACCCTTAACCCCAACGAAGCACAAACCTTCCAAGCTACCTTTTCGGTTCCTGAAGGGACAGCACCACAAGACTATATTATTTCTGTAACAGCTGTGAGCAGTGAGATCTCCTCCACAACACAATCGATTCGAGTTACGGTGAGCGTGGAATCATCTTGGGCAATTTATGGAGTTGTTATTCTCATTATTGCTGCAGCAATCTTCGTGCTGATTTTCAAAAAGCTACGAAGGAAATAATTCCTCTTTTTAAAGGTGAAGAAATTAGCTGAAGAAAATAACTTTGAGGAACTACTGAACTCCTATGGATCGATTGCTCAAGAAAAAGACGATTAAAAAAACCGTTACCAACAGAGCGGTGGATCACTTCTCAACACATTGCGTGCTAACCTGTTTAGAAATTCATCCCTCATGATTTTTCTAGCACACCGACTAACCTCATCCTAAATACCTCAACACACTAACAAACAAGACTCCCCAGGGTTCATATCCGGTTGGGGATAGTGGTACGGGTACATCCGAGACGGTACCCCAGAAGTAAGCAACTCCTAAAACAGTATTCAGGAAGGAGCTGCCGCTATCATCCGCTTACCACTGTATAACAGGATGCGCAAGCATTCAGTCCGTCACAAATAATGGAACCATTTCTAATAACTGAATTAGGTTACCATTACCCTTCCAATAAAACAGAGAACACTCCATAAAAATAACTTCAAAGAATGCTCACGTCATGTCTCCATTGATCACCATGTGAACGATGGTTGAGTGGTACAACAAACAAGGTAATCGTATTACACTATGAACCAATACTTAGCCGATGCCCTACCAGATTG
>CAZIAF010000033.1:0-16839 GCA_964537625.1 uncultured Candidatus Bathyarchaeia archaeon | reverse complement strand
AGATAACAGATAATGCGATTGAGGGCAGAATAAAGATCCATAATGCCAATATAATGGACGCCGACCTTTCAACGGCTACCATCGTTACTCTTTATCTGACCACCAGCGGCAATGCCAAACTCAGGCCTAAACTGGAAAAGGAGCTTAAGAAGGGAACTCGAGTCGTAAGCCACGACTTTCCCATTCACGGTTGGGTGTCCGACTCTATAGACGGTAACCCTTACACCCTTGGAAGCCACAAGATGTGGCTCTACAGGATCCCCGAAGCCTATCAGAAGTGGAAAAAAGCACAGCACACCGATGAAGAAGAAAGGAGATGGATGCAGATTCGCGACGCATTCAACCACCGTGGGAAGGATAACCAAGAATAATAATATTAGTCCACTTTTTGAACGATTTTTCCTGTCTTATTCTAGTTAGAAATTCAGAATTCGCATTAAGGAATCGATGAGGCTCCAAAAAAATTGGTAAAAAGATTATTTGATAGCGCCGAGGGCGAGGGCGATGAGCGCCATCCTAACATATACGCCATGTTTTACCTGCTTGAAGTACCAGGCGTTCGGCATAGAGTCAACGTCTGTAGTGATTTCGTTGACCCTCGGGAGGGGGTGCATTAACACTAGGTCCTTCTTCCCCCTCTTCACCATCGCGGGGTCGATGACGTATGCGTTTTTCAGCTCATCGTACTTCGCAGGGTCTGTGAACCTCTCCTTCTGGATCCGGGTATCGTAGAGTACATCGAGCTTCGGGATCACCTTCTTAAGGTCGGTGGTCTCGGTGACCTTCATCTTAAGATCCTTCCGAATGTCCTCTTTCATTGCCAACTCTTTTGGACTGATGAGGAAAAGCTCCACATCGAAGTGGTTTAGTGCAAGCGCTAAGCTGTGTGTTGTTCGTCCGTAGAGGAGGTCACCGCAGAGCCCGATAGTTAAACCATCGATCTCACCCTTCGCATACTTCATGGTGTGAAGGTCGAGGAGAGCCTGGGTTGGGTGCTCACCTGAGCCGGCGCCACCGTTCAGTATCGGGATAGATGCCGCTGCGGCTGCTCGCGCTGCCGAATCGATCTCAGGGTGACGCATAGCAATTATGTCTGCGTAGCACTCCACAGTCTTGATTGTATCCTCGAGAGTCTCGCCCTTCTTAACCGAGCTTGCGCTCGGATCGCTGAACCCAGTTACGCCTCCCCCGAGTCGGAGCATTGCGGTCTCGAAGCTGAGACGCGTCCTTGTGCTAGGCTCAAAGAATAGAGCAGCGAGAACCTTCCCCGCGCAGAGCGTACTTGGTCTCTCAGTAACCTTAACCATCTCGGTGGCTTTACTGAGGATGTAATCGATCTGATCGCGGTTGTAGTCCCGCATAGAGAGAACGTCTTTTCCCTTGAAGTCAGATGTCTTTGCCAAAGCTATCACTTACGCCTTGAGATGTACGTTTCTAGATTTAAAAGTTTGAAGTCGCCTAAAACTCGGGATAGAGATTGATCTTCTTCAGCAAATCCACTAGACTCGGTGAAAGCTTGTAACCCCTAAAGTCGCGTGGATGAACCCACCTCGCATCGAGAGCGTCATCGCGGTGGCACATCTCCCCGAAAACAGGTTCGGCGAGGAAATCGACGATGATAAAGTGATACTTGACTTTACCAACCTCATCTTTATCGATTTTATCGACAACGCCGAGGGTTCCTCTAAGCTTGACCATGAGTCCTGTCTCCTCCTCCACCTCCCTTAATGCGGCCTCCTCCAAACGCTCACCGACCTCAACGAGGCCGCCTGGAACCGACCAATAACCTCGATCCGGCTCCGCTGCCCTCAAGATCAGTAGATACTCCTCATACTTACGGATCAGTACCCCCACACCGACGAGGGGGCGCTCGGGATAAACACGAGTGGGACTCAAAATCCTCTACCCTAAATATTGATGAACAGTCTGGAAGATAACCCTACCCGCATGTGAGTTATTAGGGGGAAGGGGAAATACATGATGCCTGGTTTTGAGCCATATGAACGAATCTACTCATGGGAGTGCTCAGGCTCGACGCAGGGTACACCTCAGGCAGTACTTTTACCCAGATTGGGAACCGACATTTAAGGGTCGTCCCCTTGACTATAGCCTCACCCGGCGGAAGGTCACCTATCAACTCTGAGAACTCTTGCCCAAGTATCTCAGCGAGTCGCTGCTTGTCAAGGTCCTCGAGACCATGGCAAATTATGTTGTTTGCGCATTGGGTGATCACCGTCTTCTCCACTGTAGAGAGACGCTGTGTAACAGCCCACAGGCCAACACCATTTCTACCGCCATTAGTCGCTATCTCTTTAATAATTCCTAGTAGTTTACCGCGGCTCTCCTTCTCGCCGATCTCGAATGCACCGTGCTGTGGTGCATAATACATAGCCTCCTCAAGAACAACGATGCAGCCAAATTTCCGGTTCTCTAGAGCCTCCGTGAAGATCCTGCGCAGAACCTGAGCGACGACGAGGTGCTTCTGCTCCCAGCCATCCTTGCCGTCACTTATATCCATAATAACAATCTTCCGTTCCTTGAGAAGCTGAACGGGGTCAAGAACCTCAGCCTCACCATCGGGGATTAGCTTGCTCGTCCCGATAGCATGTTCGACCTGAGCACGATATAACTCAAACTCGTCGGCCTTCTTATTGAAGCCTAGCTTCTCAGCGTCAACCATGACAACGGCTCTGCGGAGATTCTCCTTAGTTACGGTGGCGACTTGGGCATACAGAATCTTTAATGCCTGGGTGAGAAGCTTGGCGTTCCACCAAGTCTTCTGCCAGCCAAACTCAGCAACATAATCATCCCACGGAATATCGCCAGGTTGAAAGAAGCTTCTCCAAGGCACCTTTAAGACAGCTTCCGCCCCGAGCCGTTCCGAGAGACTGCTGTACTCACCATCCTTATCTATTATAAAGAATCTGACAGGTGGATTGGCGTTGACAGCGCGGGCTACCATGCTGATTGCTGTCGTCGTCTTCCCGGTGCCAACTGCCCCACAGATAAGGCAGCTCTGTCGAATAAGAGGATAAAGCCCAAGCTCGACCTCAAGGTCAGTAGTTGGATCCGTTCCCAATAAGAACTTCCACTCACCATTTGGCTTGGTGAACCTGCTAACGATATCCCGCTCAGCAGCGTAGACCGGTGTGTTCGGCGTAAGCGGGTACCTAAGGGGCCGAAGACTCCCCTCGCCATCCATCCATCCCCACTGGTACGCCTCCGCGTGAAGCGACGAGTCCTCGACATCGTTGATTATCCGTCCCTCAGATAGAAGCGCCTCCTCATAATCTCTAACCCGCTTATGGGGAGAAACCCTAACTACCTGATAAACAACAGGGAAACCGTTCTTTGGATGCTTGACATATATCAAATCCCCCTTCGCAAGCTCCCGCCCCCTCATCAGAAGCACAGTAATCTCATCAAGTCGGTACTCACCAGTTATACTGTAAGTGTGACCTACCTTTAAACTCCCATCCATTTACCCTCACCCCAGTATGGCGCTAATCCCCGGACCTCCCCCGTCCGCCTGCTAACTCTGCTAAGCACCTCCCCGTAAACATCCGCCATGAATCGGCGCGTGATCTTGACCTCCTCATCTGCCTTTACAATAGGCAACGGTATCCCATTGTTCAGGCTAGACGCATAACAATAATCAGCTACATCGTCCAAGTTCCCGAGACTTGTTACCGGCAGATCGATCCGGATAGGTGGGAGGCTCCACTCCCTAGTCATCCTGCAATAGAAACTATAAACGGGCACATCAACCGCCTTCATAAAGTCAGAGCTTCTTGATGCTTGATGGAGCACCGCACTAGGCGAGAAAATATCAGTTCTCTCCCCCGGTCTGAGCACGTGAAGTAACAGAAAACTATCGGGCATCTGGGTCTCCCCTTGGAGACCGAGGTGGTAGACGAGATACCGCGCACTTGGCCTCTTAACTATACCAGCGACAACGACGCCAGTCTCTCTAGAGATATAAAGAAGCTTTTTGACAGCGTCAAGGAGTCGACACTGATCTTTCTTGCATCCAGCGAGCTTCCACCAGTCGCTAAAAGCGAGAGGACCATCCACCAGAAGAAGCTCCGTGTCTGGACATCTTACGAGATAAGCCGCTGCAGTTTCATACAGCTTCGCCTCCCTCCGGACATTCACCATCCCCTCGAACCTATTACCCGCTACTCCATAAGGCAGCGACATCGACTCCGGCTGCATCCAAAATTTAACTCCTCCGGGTAAACCATAAATGAGGGCGCTAATCACACCATACCTCTTCGATGCGAGAGGCAATATCTGGCTCCCCGCATCTACACCTGCCACATGAACGAAAGCTTCATGCTTGGTCATCGGAAAGAAACTCATATCTTCCCTCATCCTTGCAGCTAAGGATTTGACAGCCGATTGCTCTGTGGTTACATCCCTGGATATCTCGTTGAGAAGAAGATCCCTGATTGAGAGACTGAGATTTGCTCCAGGTTTCACCAGATCATCTAAAACGTTTACCTGTTTTTCAAAACGTAACACTAATCTCTAATCTCCTAGAACAATCCTCACACAACACTTTTTTTCTCAACATATAAAGTGATCGTATAAAATGAGCGTAATTTCGTTATATTATCATTTTATATATATAGATAGAAATTATATCGCTCGATAATACAAATATATGAGCGTTTAATAAGACGCTGGTCAAAAATAAAGTTAATAAGACGTTCAACCTAGTTTTAAATTATATGTCCGAAGAGTTATCCTTAAAAGATAGAATCTTTCGCAGCTTCCTTCTGGACCCAACCCTCAGTCCAGAAAAGATGGCAACTAAGTTAGATGCGAAGTACAACTCCGTCAAAGACGCTTTTGCCAAGCTCGCTAAAGAGGGTCTTCTTCAGAGAAGCGGACGCGGAAACTACGAACCTAATTACCCAGGGATAATCATCCACCTAATGGGCAGGATCGATACTTTGGAGAAGCAGGCGAAATAATTTGCCAGACCTAATTAGTAAAGCGGTGCAGGAACTCTCACCAGAGACATCACAGTTTAAAGTACTCACCTACCTCTCTTTCAAAGGACCTAGCCTACCAAACGAAATAAGCGAAGATACTCGCATTACCCCAGGCACAGTCCGCCCAGCACTTCGCAATCTACTCGAAAAAGGCTACGTAACCCAGAGTGATGATGGCACATACAGTTCCGCGATTCCGTTCACAGAATTTATCTCTAATCTTTACGCACAGAACAGGAAGTGAAGTTGATGGTAGGTGCTGACGAGCTTGAGGGTCTTAAACGGGCCGAAAGCCAGCAACAAATCTTCCTCTGTTTAGTAGAGAGCGGCGAAGCCATGAGCAGTCAAGAGATCGCAGAAAAACTGGGTCTCACCGTCAATGCCGTTAACATCGCGTTGTTCAACCTAAAGAACAAGGGGCTCGTCGACCCGATTAGTCGCGGAGTTTACAAGTACAAGCTTGGTTCGATCCTTCATACACTTTTACAGGAGTACTTTAAGAGATGAGCGCCGAAAAGCTTGACATGTTAGAGCCAAAAACTTCCGCCTACAAGATCCTCTGTCACCTCGCCTTTAGAGGAACAACATTAAAACCTCAGGAGATCGCTGCAGCGCTTGGAGAGAACGGTTCTACGGTCCGCGCTCGTCTCGCAGAACTCAAGAAGCAGAACCTCGTTGATGTAAAACCAGAAGGTTATGTAGCAATCGTGACGCCTTATGATTTAATAATTAAACTCTATAGAGACCTTGGGCGAGAATAGCATACACTTTCATTCACCCCCTGTTTTCGTAAGATAGGTATTGTTTAAAAGGTAACGGCTGAAAGTGGCTGAAGAAGACATGTCCGAGAAGCAACTCAGCGAATTAAGGGATAGGACAGACACACTCCTAAAGCTTCGTAAAGCACCAAGCCAGTTTCAAGTGGTCTTCCATCTCCTCGGCACTGCTCGTACACTCTCTGTAAAAGAACTCTCAACAGAGTTAAGCCTGACCCCTAAGGCAATGGAGCGTGCCATAGCTAAGCTACTCGAGAAGAACCTAATCCAGCGAAGCCCCTTCAAGGATGGAGGATATACATGTGACGCTAAACAAATAGTGTTGAGTCTTCTCGTCACCGTTTCCGATATGTATGAGGACTATGAGAAAGCGCATCCTAGGCCAGCGAAAGCTGCTTCTCCCTTATCGGCGGGAGAACCTCCTTCTCCACCCAGTTGATTCCCTTCGAGGTCAATTTATAAATACTTCCCCTCCCATTGGGCTTAAATAGAACTCCCCTTTTCACCATCTCATGCAGCCTTGCTGGAACAATGACCTTTCGGCCACTCTCGTTGAGTCGATCCTTTAGTTCCTTACCAGTCGCCTGATAGCCTTTTAACGCATAAAGAAGAAGTCCGATCGCATCATAATGGCTAATCTGCTCCTTGCAGACGAGGACAGGACCTTCACGTCGAAGCTCTACAATATCTTTTAGATGGTCTAGCGCCTGCTTCGAGACAAGACCGGATACTCTCTCATTTAATTGGGTTATGTAGTCCTGTGTAAGCCACTCCAGCGCTTTGAGCAGTTCCTCAGGGTTCTCACCGGTCAACTGAATGTCCCCGAACTGGGTCTTCACAGTCAATGTTATTGTTGGCATCTCAATCCGTTCCCGAAGTGTTCATTGTGTAGAGGTATCCTTTCTTCTTGTCCTTCCACCGGCGTATAGAACCCTTCTTTACGAGCCACACAAGAACTCCAGACAGAGTTGTCTTGGGAAAAAAAACAGCATTTGCCTCCATCGCCTCCCTAAGCTCCGATATAGCGCGCGGCTTCTTCCCCCACGGTGTGGTCAAAAGAGAGGTCACCGCCTCGCTGCACTGGGTGGTCCTAGATATCTGAGGGAGGTCTTCAGGTTCTCCGTTTTCAACCTGCTTCTTTGGGCGAGATCGGTGACCCGTCGACTCACCTTGAAATGAAGCTGAGACCTTCTCCACGATGTTCGGAAGCTCATCGAGGGTGGAGAGAACTTCAGCCTTGTCGCCGCCTAGTTCGACCTCCATCTCGCCAATTCTAACCTTGAGATGGAAAAGTGGACGGCTCATTGATCTCACAACTGATATTACTCTAGTATTATAGAGTTTATAATCCTTATCGAATACGGAGGCGTGCTTTTCCTCTTTCGTGAATTACGAAAAATGTCTAAAAAAAACCTCATCATCGTTAATAACGGTGTTTTTTATCTTAATAAAAAGAAAGATCAATTATCAATATGACATTACAAACTGTTTTGTAATAATATTGTAATAAGGGGAGTGATATTATTTAGATGGGTTATCCGAGAACTTTCTTTAGTTTACATGCGATCATCTTTTGTACATCTTTCGCCTCGGCTTTCCCTCTTATATCAGTCATAACCATCCCCATTATGGGGCCAGCTGCTTTTTCTCCCATTTTCTGGATGAGCTCAGCGTTGGTTTCAATCTTTTCTTCTACTATGGCGGCGAGCTCTTTCTCTGTGAGCAGATCCAAGCCAAGAACACTAAGCGCTTCCTTAGCTTTCTTTCCCGGATTATTGGCTAGCCAGGCGAGTACAGTGGGTACCGACTCTTTAACCGTCTCACCGGAGTCAACGAGTTTAAATATATTTTTGATGGCATCGTCCGTGAGTTTTTCGACAGGTACCCCATCTCTCTGGAGCTTCTTCAAGTCTTCCGTCAGAGTTACAGCCGCTAAGGTCGTCAGCTTATTGTAGTCATTTGTGAGTTCTTCAAAGAGGCCTATATACTCGGAGTCGACGATCTGTTTCGCGAGTTTCTCGTTAAGTTTATAGTCGCTTTGGAAGCGTTTGAGTTTCGCCTCGGGCATCTCTGGTTGATTCTTTTTTATTTTTTCTAGGTATTCGCGTGTTATGGCTATTACCTTGACATCGGTCTCCGGGTACATACGCGCCGAACCGGGGCGTGGACGAGTGAATCTAGTTGTACCATCCGTATTAGCGGCTCGGGTTTCCAGAGGCACTCCGTTGAATACCTCTCTTGCCCGCTCCACAACAGCGGTAAGAGCATGCCTGCTCTTCTCTGCCTCATCCGCTACTATGATCACAGCGTCGTCCCCAGCTGCGGTTACGTAACTTCTCAAAGAGTCGACTTCGGTTTGGGTGATGCTGTAACCTGGAAGCTCGTCGGTATGGAAAATTCCCTTGACCCCTCCTTTGAACTTAGCGTGATCGCTGAATTCGGTACCGAGTCGCCTGTTGGGGCAGAGCTCTCTTCCCGTCAGACCGGCGAAGCCGGGTAGTTTGACTGCCTTAACTACTCCTCCCGCCTTCAATGCGCTTCTGAGTATCTTCGAATCGGTTTCCTTGAAGACCTCAGATACATCGAGTTGAATATCCACCAGTTTCTCAGGTTTCACGCCACGCTTCTTTAGCTCATTCTTTATCTCAAGGAGGTTCCACTGGCGAAGTGCCTCGTACTCGATGATTGTTGGCATCATAGGGAGGTCTTGAACGCCTTTGATCTCAACGACCTTCCCGTCTAGGATGGAGACGTTGAGGTCCTGCCTGATGGTACCAATTCCGCGGCGAACTTTCCCTGTTGCGCGGAGGATGCTCCCGATCCTGAGGGCTACAGCCTGCACCTCGACTGGGTCATGCATATCTGGCGCTGTCGCTATCTCCATGAGTGGGATCCCGAGGCGATCCAACCTGAACCTGACGACTTTTTCCTCCTCACCTATGTTACGAGCCGCATCTTCCTCGAGGCTGATCTGTTGTATCCCGTATCTTTTCCCTTCGACCTCGACAGCTCCGCCGAGGCTGACTATACAGGTACGCTGGAATCCGCCGGTATTGCTACCGTCGACGACTGTTTTACGCATCACATGGACCTCGTCCACTGCGTGGCTGCCTACCATGAGAGAGAAGCTAAGGGTTAGATCCAGGGTCTCGGGATCGAGAGGTCCAGGGGGCTCCTCATCCATCTCTACGAGGCATGTGGTTGCATGATCACCCTCGTACTGAATAGTCTTCCCTTTAAGAAACTCAAAAAGGGCGGCTGGATCGAGTTCGCCAAGTTCGCTTTGGCTTGGCCGTAGACGACGAAGGAACCTGAATTCGGGATCTAACTCGCTGAGAACCGGGGGACAACTGCAAAAGAGCTTGTGCTTGGTCGCGAGTTCCTGATGAACCTCAATCCCTACTTTAAGACCTATCTTTTTGTAATCCATCACACGCCACTCCTCGCATATGGGGTGCGGGGATTATACTCGCCCACGACGTTCATCTTTAACAGCCTCCTCGCTTCCTCAACGTTTCCGGTGTTCCCAAGGCTCCACATCAACTTGACGAGGGCGGTCTCTGGGAGCATATCAGCGAGAGGCTCAACGCCTCTACGCGTCAACTCCCGCCCCATACTGTAAACGTTCATATTGACACGGCCCCATATGCATTGACTCGTCATCCCCATGAGAATTCCCTCGTAGCTTGCCCGCTCGATTGCGTCGTAGCATTGCTCGCTAACGTGACCAAGACCTGTTCCCTCGAATACGATTCCCCTGAATCCCGAATCTATAAGTGACTCTATGATCAATGAATTGAACCCAGGGTGAAATTTGAGCAGCGCCACTTTCTTCTCAAACCTTTCCCTAACCACCAGCTCGGAGTCCTGACGCCGCCGGAAGCTCTCGTCAAGTACAGTGATCTTGTTGTCTTTAAAACGAGCAACAGGAATAGTGTTTACAGTCTGGAAGGCATATCGGGTACTTGTGTGACACTTCCGGACCTTAACGCCAGGGTGGAAAATGATTGAGTCGTCACCTGTCCCCTCATGCATACCCAGGACTACCCCAGCGATTGGCGCATATGCAGCAGCGGTTACGGCGGCAACAAGGTTGGTCGCGGAGTCGGCACTCGGCCGATCGCTGCTACGTTGACTACCAACGAACACAACAGGCACAGGTAGTTTCTGGAGAGCGAAAGCGAGAGCTGCGGCGCTATACCCCATAGTGTCTGTGCCGTGAGTAACGACTACACCGTCAACGCCTTCCTTAATTCTCTTGGCTACCTCACACGCCATCCCTGTCCAGTGATCGCTATTTATGTTCTCACTGAAGACGCTGTAAAGAATTACCGCCTCAATCTGGGCTATATCAGCAAGCTCGGGGACAATACTTAAAAGATCTCGGCTGGACATCGCAGCGTAAACTCCACCTGTGATATAATCGACACGGCTCGCTATTGTTCCACCAGTGCTAATTATACTGACTTTTGGGAGCCCCTTCTTCACCGGCGGAAGCGGTGGGGGGCGAAAATCAGGTTTCACAGCCTCCCCAATCTTTTCCACCTTCAAGTTTTTAGAATATGATAAACCTACATTATAGCCTGTCCTCTGTTTAAGGACAAGGTGACACTCGTCGGCAGATTCAACTCGAGGCATCAGCGTACCTTCAGCGACGAAGCCACCTGTAGTCACCCTTAAAACGTCGCCTACACCAACACAAGCAGCCTCAAGAATCTCTCTGAGCTTACCTCTATACCCGGGAAGAGCCTCATCAGCCATCCAGAATCAGGGATTTCTACGGTCACTCTCGGTATTAAGAGATGCGGGTCAGAGACTCTTAGAGACATAAACGCCGTCCTTCTGGTAGCCAAGGCGGGCATAGTACAGTTTAGTCCCTAAGGCGCTCATAACGACCATCCTATTGAGACCGTATTTATCCACGGCCGTCTTCTCAGCCTCAGTCATCAGCACCTCGCCCCAACCCCTATGCTGCCAAGCATCTATCCCTCTCTCACCTAGAGGAACCATTCGCCCGTAGACGTGAAGCTCACGGACTAATCCCGTACCAGCTCTGATCTCTGGGCGGAAAGGTACTCCAGGAATCCTGAGACGGAGGAATCCAATGAGGACATCGGCCTCAGGGTCCACGGCTTGAATAAAATCCTCGATGCCACCAGATGAATCATAGACGGTATGAGTGATCTTGATCCGGTCGGGTTCGATATTTTCGGTAGCATGACCAACTTCCCGACATCTTATGCAATTACAGCGTTTGCCGCGGGATTCGAGCTTCTTCTCGGCGATTTGGCGGATGTTGCTTTTATCAACGCCAGCTTCGATTCTTGGGAGGGGGATGTCACGTTGGACCCTCATAATCCTGACCCACGGGGGAGTTATCTCCTTGATGCGGGATATGAGCTCCGCAGCCTCCTCTGTACATAGAGGCTTGTACTCACCCTTCTTCCACCAATCATAGAGGCGGGTTCCTTTCACTACCAGTGTTGGGTAGATCTTTAACATGTCCGGTTTGAACCTAGAGTCTTCGAAGATGGCTTTGAAGCCCTCAAAGTCCTTTTCTAGGGTTGAGCTAGGGAGTCCCGGCATCATGTGGTAACAGATCTTAAGAGCAGAGTCCTTAAGCCTCGCCGTTGCATCGGTGACATCCTGGATTGTGTGACCTCTATCGACTTTCTTGTAAAGGTCGTCGTAAACGTTCTGAACGCCGAGTTCAACTCGGGTTACTCCAAGATCGAGTATCCAATCGATATCGAGAACATTCACGTAGTCTGGGCGAGTCTCAACTGTCATGCCGACGTTCCTGATGCCGATCGTTTCAGCGTTGAGTTTCGCCTCGGATAAGTCCTTCGAGGGAACTCCAGTCAAGGCGTCGAGGCATCCCTTAACGAAACCCATCTGGTAAACATGGGGCGAAGCGGGAAAGGTCCCCCCCATAATAATTAGATCCACTTTGTCGACCCTGTGACCTATCAGCTCTAGTTGCTTAACGCGGGCTTTGACTTGCTTATAGGGGTCATACTCATTCTGTGCACCCCTCATCGCTGCAGGTTCATAACCAGTATAGCTCTGGGGACTTTTCTCGTCGGGACCGCCTGGGCAGTAAGCGCATCGACCATGAGGACACGGATAGGGTGCCGTCATAACCGCCACTACACTTACACCACTCATGACCCGCGCCTCCTTTCTGCGTAGGATCGGGGTGAGAAACTCGAGTTCGTCCTCGGTAAGTACCTTTATGATTTCAGAGTTGCGGGGGATCGCTGGAAGCCCATGGGCTCGCGCGACCTCAATCTTTAACCGGTCAAGATCATTTCTAGATGGTTTATTGATTAAAATTAGCTTCTCTACTATCTCCCTGAAGGCGCGATCCAAAACCAGATCCAGCTAATTCAGGCAGGGTTAAAAACGTGCCCCACGTCCACCACCACCACGGCGGTCATCACGTGGCGCGTGGATGATCCTCTTAGTGTAATTACTCCTAGTCTTTCTTTTAGGAGCGAGATGCGTCCTCGGTTGGGGTTCGATCTTAGGGGTCTGAGCCCTTACCTTACCCGCCTTAGTCAGTGAACCGTGTGTCGGCATATTGTTATCGCCGTCTTCTGGGAGTGAGTATATCTATAAACCTTTCTAGAGTTTTACGGAAGCACATCTAGTCTCCTGAAGAAGCACTGAAAAGGAGGTCCAACTTCCCCTTATTGCTGGACATGATTGAAAAATTGTTCAGGGGTTGATTATAATCGGTTAGTGGTCAACCTTGATCATCTTTCCGGATGCGTCCATCCGTCTCTTTCCGAAGTCGGCTGCGACCTCCCTCAGTTTTGCTGAGTCGAAGACAGGACCATCCCTGCAAACCCGGTAGGGGCCTATAGCACAGCTCCCACAGAGGCCGACGGCGCACTTGCAGAACCGTTCCAGACTCGCTTGGATAGGGATATGATACCGCTCAGAATCGGACCAGACTATCGCTGCCATGAGCTCAGGGCCACAGACGTAGATTTGGTCAAAGTTTCTACTAGTCATTATTTCTTTAGCATTAACAGAAGCGTAGCCATGGTATCCTTCAGAGCCATCGTCGGTAGAGATGAGGAGGTTGTCGCCGAGGAGTATGGTGAGTCTTTTCTTGAAGAGTAGTTGGTCTTTGCTTCGAGCCCCTATTATGAATGTGGGTTTTACACCTTTTTCGACCATCAGTTCAGCGAGAGGTGTAAGGGAAGCTATCCCTGTTCCACCTCCGACAAGCAGCGGGTGTTTCCCAAGAATTCGATAACCATTCCCAAAAGGACCTCTTATGCCTATTTTAGCACCCTCTTTGATGTCCGCTAGAGTGCGGGTAGCATCACCTACGACACGGACCGAGATACTGGATGGACTACCAATAGTTGAGAGGCTCATAGGAATCTCGTCGACGCCAGGTAGCCACACCATCACGTATTGGCCTGGTTGTGCCTCACCGACGGAGGGAAAATAGATTGTAGTGATGTCCGGCGTCTCTGCTACGATCCTTTCAACCATAACCGTCCTCAACTCATCAACTCCTGTGTGCAAGTCCCACAATCTCGTTAACAGCCTTGAATCCATTCTTCTCTAGGTACTTTGCTACCCCCATGTTGACCGTATTGAATATCTCGAAGCCGTGGTCCATCACCGCGGTTCCGATTTCTACTGCGGAGGCGCCGGCAAGCAGGTACTCGATGGCATCGCGCCAGCTGGAGATCCCACCACAGCCGATTATGGGT
This sequence comes from uncultured Candidatus Bathyarchaeia archaeon, assembly GCA_964537625.1. Classification (GTDB taxonomy): domain Archaea; phylum Thermoproteota; class Bathyarchaeia; order TCS64; family TCS64; genus UBA8941. The sequence continues at coordinate 3,327 of CAZIAF010000033.1, read as the reverse complement.
AAATCGACTGCTTCGGCGATTTCCCAGACGCATCTAAGCGCCACCGGTTTTAAAGCGGGTCCGGATAACCCGCCTGTTATGTTAGATAGAACGGGGCGTCTAAAGTCGATGTCTATCGCCATTGCTTTCAGAGTGTTCACCGCTGTAATCCCGTCGGCGCCTCCCATCTCAACCGCCTTAGCTATTCCCACTATGTCTGTGACGTTGGGAGAAAGCTTGACGAATACTGGCACTTTCGACACCTCCTTTACCGCAGCAGTTATCCGTTCTGTGGTCACTGGATCAGCGGCGCACATCCCAGGCTCCCCTTCGACGTTGGGGCAGCTCAGATTAAGTTCTAAAGCGTCAGCTCCCGCCTCACATAGCATCATCGAATTTTCCTTAAACTCTTTCACAGTTGATGCAAAGAAGCTGGCAATTATAGGAACTCCTTCATGCTTTAATTCTCGTAGCTCCCCGAGGAAGCCTTCGACGCTGGGGTTGGGAAGCCCCATCGCGTTGAGGACGCCCCCTTCGAACGTCACAACCGTCGGATTGATATGCCCCGTTCTCGCCTGAGGGCCGAGACTTTTCGTCACTACAGCAGCAGCTCCTGAATCGAATACGCGTTTGAGAAGAGGAGCAGACATCCCGAGGACACCAGCTGCATTGAGAGTAGGAGAACGAAGCTTCAGCCCGGCTAGATCCATGGCTAAGCTTATACTGGACAAACCGCCCACACTAACTCAATCTCCCCTTACATAAATCTATGGAGGATCGTTAATGACCGCTGTTGCCCATATTGAAGAGACCCTCATCGGCGTCTTCGCCCTCACGCTCGATGGAAACGTAATCGAGAAGGCTTTCTATCCGAAGGACCCTGACAAGATCGCACGTGCCATTACACGTCAAAGGAATGGCGAGATCACTCGCGAGGTCTCAAAGGTCTCCGAGGGAATCATCAAACGAGGCTTCGACAAGGTCACGATTACCAACTCCGATCTAGCTGAGACACTTGAGAAGGAGTTCAGCTTCGAAGTCAAATTAATCGACTCGGGCCCCAGCGATGAGCTAAGGAGGAATCTCCCAATTCTAGCGATGCAGAATAAGTTAATTCGGAGTGAGGAGGAGTTCAACGAGCTCGGCAGGCAAGTATCCACAATTCTAGCCCGAGGCGCCATCCACGATGCCCTCGGCAGCAAGGAGGCTCTAATAACCCAGACAGTCCAGCTCATCGGTGAACTAGACACCGCTCTGAACGGCCTGAGCAGCCGCGTCAGAGAGTGGTACGGTCTCCATTACCCGGAGCTGAGTCGCATCATCCGCGAACACCAATCCTACGCTCGTTTCGTAACTGATATAGGAGACAGATCCGCAGTCACCAAGGAGAAGTTAGAGGGTTTAAGTCTCCAAAAGCGAGAGGTAGCAGGGATCCTCAAGAGCGCTGAGGGCTCGATGGGGACGACGCTCCCTGAATTGGACCTTCACGAAATAAAGAGCCTCGCACAGCAGACACTCAACCTCTACGAGTACCGCGCTAACCTCACTGAATACATCTCAGGTATCGCCGAGGAGGCAGCGCCTAATGTCTCTGCTCTAGCTGGAACCCTCCTAGCAGCGAAACTAATCGAGAAGGCGGGTAGCCTTCGTAAGCTGGCTATGATGCCTTCGAGCACACTTCAGATCCTCGGAGCCGAGAAAGCGCTTTACAGAGCGGTGAAGACTAATGCCCGCCCCCCGAAGCACGGCTTAATCTTTCAGCACCCATATGTAAATGGCGCACCAAGGGGGCTTAGAGGAATAAGGGCGCGCCACTTAGCAGCTAAGCTAGCGATAGCGGCTAGGGCTGACGCCTTTACAGGTAATAAAATTTGGGAGCAACTTAAGAAAGACCTGAATGAAGCCACGAACAGCTAGCGGCTACCACGGCTAATTGTAATCTCGATTGTTGAGATGTTTCTCTCGCCGTTTTCGCCTTCTACTCGCTCTGTACCTATACTAATATCTTCAATGTTTATGTCTGTAATGAATCTATTTCTCGTGACTTCGATGACATCGACAGCACTACTGATCGCTCTTCCTCGAGCCTTTACACTGACAGTGCCCGTGCTAGACCTTTGAAGCGCGGTAGCGATGGCTGTGACGTAGTTCAGTATCGGCTTGGAGCCGATGTAAATGTTCTCTGACATGTTCACCTTACCCGAGAAGGCGTTGAAGCTACTTAAGTTATACTACTTGGTTAATCGGAAACTCGAAGCCCTGAAAGGTTTAAACCTCGGCACCTCTCGATTATCACCCGAGGATAATCGGGTGTCGACATTCTCTGAGGCATTGCAAGAGAAATTTGGGCGAAAAGATTGCCCATTCATATTCGACTGCAATATTGAGATCACCAAGGACTTCTTTAGTAGGGTCTGCAAGACCTCTGCATATCCCAACTGTCACAACTTCGCGAAACGTGTGGGGGAGCTTCAGGTGCCGATGACTTGGCTCCAAAAGTTTGCCATTGACCAAGCAAGGATAGTTGATGCTGCAGGCCCAGACGCTGAGGTAGCAGATCAGACACCGAGGTGAAGCCCTTTTGGGCTTAACCGTAACGGAGTATACGTCGGGAGTCTACTTCTTGGAAGATCAAGGCCAACGGCTACTTGCGACGAGGAACATGGTTCCGGGGAAGAAGGTCTACGGCGAGGAACTGATCATAGTTGATAGCATAGAATACAGACTGTGGAACCCTTCTCGTAGCAAACTCGGTGCTGCTATATTAAAGGGGTTAAAGCACGATCCTATCAAACAGGGTTCAAAGGTACTCTACCTCGGCGTGGCTTCAGGTACCACCTGCAGTCACGTCTCCGATATCATTGGCAACTCTGGTCACGTATGGGGCGTTGACTTCTCTCCCCGTCCTATTAGAGACCTAATCGATCACGTAGCCAGATACAGGAATAACATCTCCCCTATACTAGGAGACGCTCACCAGCCTCAAAACTACAGTTTCCAGGTTCCAAAGATAGATGTAATTTTCTCTGATGTCGCCCAGCCTGATCAAGCTGAGATTGTCGTTAAGAACGCAAAGCTGTTTCTCAGGCGAGGAGGATACACGATGCTTTCGATTAAGTCAAGGAGCATCGACGTTAAAAGAAAACCTAATGAGATCTACGCTATGCAGGTGGAAGTGCTTAGGAGAGAGGGTTTCACAGGGGAGGAGCGCGTGGAACTCGATCCCTATGAGAAGGATCATGCGATGGCGCTAGCAAGTGTTGTCTGAGAAGCTTCATGTCGTATCCTCTTGACGGGTGTCCAAGAGCGGCGGACGAAATCGGGCCACGCCTGATGCTTCATATACCA
>CAZIAF010000032.1:12405-16935 GCA_964537625.1 uncultured Candidatus Bathyarchaeia archaeon | reverse complement strand
CAATATACATGGGTGTTACCCTCGGCGAGTACTTCAGAGATATGGGTTACGACGTAGCCGTCATGGCTGACTCGACCTCAAGGTGGGCTGAGGCACTTCGTGACATCTCAGGTCGCCTCGAAGAGATCCCCGCTGAGGCAGGGTTCCCAGCGTATCTCCCGGATAGGATCGCTGAGCTTTACGAGCGTGCCGGTAGAGCCATTGTTCATAGTTCAGGTGAGCGCATAGGAAGCGTCACAATGCTGGGGGCTGTTTCTCCGCCTGGCGGAGACTTCAGCGAGCCTGTCACAACCTACACACTCCGGTTCATTGGAACATTCTGGGCTCTCGACAGCGCCCTTGCTCAGCGCCGCCACTTCCCAGCCATTAACTGGTTGAGGAGCTTTACACGCTACCTCGACATCAGCGCCGAGTGGTGGAGTCAATACGATAAGGACTGGCTTAGCAACCGTGCAAAGGCTATGAGCATACTAGAGGAAGCCGCGGAGATCGAAGAAACCGCCCGGATAATTGGAGAAAAGGCTCTCCCCGACGAGCAGCGCCTGGTATTACTAATTGCAGAGCTCCTCCGTGAAGGCTTCCTCGTTCAGGCTGCTTATCACGAGATCGACACCTATTGTGATGCTAAGAAGCAGACAAGTCTCCTCAGAATAATCGTAGAGTTCCACGATGCGGTCGAGGTACTCGTGAAACAGAGCGTCCCCATCGAGAAGGTGCGTGAGCTACCAATAGTAACGGAGATCATGAGGCTCAAGGAGCGGAAAGGTACCGAGCCCATTGAGCAGGCGACGAAGGAGATGACTAGACAGATCTCCGACCTCGCAAAGACCTACGGAGTGAGTTAAAATGGCTGAGCAAGCAGGACTAGTCTATAAGACCGTTAAGGAGATCAAGGGACCGATCCTCTTCGTCGAGAACATCAGGGGAGTCAGCTACGACGAGATTGTTCGCATTCGCACAGAGTCGGGCTACGAAGTCTCGGGAAGTGTCCTAGAGGTCTCGAAGGATTGGGCGATGGTTCAGTGTTTTGGTAACACCTCCGGTATGGACCTCAACGTAAGCGTCAGGTTCACGGGTGAGACCCTTAAGATCCCTGTCACTAACGACCTAATTGGAAGAGTGTTTAGTGGAAACTTCGAGCCGCGCGACGGGATGCCTAAGCCTCTAAGTGAGGACATCCGCGATGTCAACGGTGGAACCATCAACCCCGCCGCACGCGCCGTTCCAAGCGACTTCATACAGACTGGGATGAGCGGCATCGACGGTATGAATAGCCTCGTCAGAGGGCAGAAGCTCCCAATCTTCAGTGAGTCAGGTCTCCACCACAACATGCTCGCCGCCCAAATCGCGAGACAGGCAACGATCCCTGGCAAGGAGAGCGACTTTGCAATAGTATTCGGCGCTATGGGGATCAAAAATGAGGAAGCAGACTTTTTCCGTAGAGAGTTCGAGCAGACAGGCGCACTCAATAAGAGTGTTCTAGTCCTCAACCTAGCCGATGACCCACCAGTCGAACGCATGGTCACACCACGTATTGCCCAAACTATCGCCGAGTACCTCGCGTTTGACATGGGAATGCATGTTCTGACCATCCTCACAGACATGACCAACTACGCTGAGGCGTTACGCAGCATCAGCATCGCTAGGGAGGAGATTCCGACTCGGAAGGGCTATCCCGGTTATCTTTACAGTGACCTCGCCACTATCTACGAACGTGCAGGAATCGTCACCGGGAAGCCGGGCAGCGTCACTCTGATGCCTATCTTATCGATGCCGGCTGGAGACATCACACACCCCGTACCTGACCTCACCGGATACATCACTGAAGGTCAGATCATCCTCCAGCGCGAGCTTGCTCTCAAGGGATTATACCCCGCTATGAACGTCCTTCCTAGTCTAAGCAGATTAATGAAGGACGGTATAGGCGCCAAGACTACTAGGAAGGACCATCAGGATGTCTCCAACCAGCTCTACATGGCTTACGCTGAGGGCACACGTGCGCGTGGACTCGTCCGGATCGTTGGAACTGTAGGTCTCTCAGAGCGCGAGAGGACTTGGCTCGATTTCGCTGACGCCTTCGAGAACAAATTCGTCAACCAGGGCAGATACGAGAACAGGACAATCGAACAGACCCTCGACCTCGCCTGGGAGTTGTTGGCGATGCTGCCCGAGGAGAATCTAATCAGGGTCCGTGAAGCGTACATAAAAGAATACCATCCGAAGTACCGTAAGAGAGAGAGTTAGTCTTGTCCTCAACCACCGGAGTTCGGCCCACAAAGGGCTACCTTATGGAGATGCGGCGAAGCATAGTCTTCGTCGAGCGAGGCACAGAGTTCCTCAAGCTCAAGAGGGATCACCTCGCAAAGGAGCTTAGCGAATCCATCGAGGTACTCAGGGGGAGAAGGCGATTGTTACTCGATAATCTTCAGGAGGCATACAAAGCGGTTCAGGCCGCTTACTTGAGTCTTGGACCCACAGAGGTGGAGAGCCAAGCTGGCAGCATCAGAAGCTCCCTTGACCTCGAATTACTCCCAAAGAGCGTCATGGGTGTTCAATATCCTTACATCAAGATACTCAGTAGACCCAAAGTCGAAGGGGAGTTAGATATCACGCTAAGTTATGCTTCCGACAAGGTCTACTCCATACTCGAAGAAATTATTCGACTTGCCGAGTTCGAGAGCAGAGTTGAAAGAATTGCGGATGAGCTGGGAAAGACTAACAGGAAGGTGAACGCCTTGGAGAACACCGTTATACCCGACATGAAGGCTGTGATAAAGTTCATCCAGGATAAACTCGATGAAGAGCAGATGGAGGACCTAGTCCGAATAAAGCTGATCGGAGGTGCGTTATCATCGGAAAAATAACGACAAGCGGGATATCCTACGCTGTTGTTAGAAGCCATGCGTTAATCGCTGATCTGATGTCATCCCAACAGATGAGGAGCATCGCCTCCGTCGACAGCCTCGAAGAATTCATCGGGCAACTAGCCCATACCAGATATGGGCAGATAAGCCTCGAACCTGATATTGAGCCTTCAATTAGTCTTGAACGGGTTTTCTACAAAAAATTCATCGAGCGTATTATCAAGATCGTCGATATCGTCCCTGATAAGATAGGAGAACTTCTCCAGACGTACTACTACATGCGCTTCGAGACTCTCAACCTCGACAGAATAATACGTGGAAAATTTAGTGATACACTACCACAGGAGATAATAGCAAGCTTGGTACCAGTGATGCCCTTCAAGGCGCCGAGCTACCAAACCCTCGCTGAATCACTAGACATAGATTCATTATTGGAGCTGTTGAAGGGCTCCGCTTATGATGCTGTTGCTCAGAAGGCAGCAGCCTACAAGCAGTACGACGCCATCTGGCCACTCCAGCTCGAATTACAACACATCTACAGCAAGACGATCCTCAAGGCTGTTGAGAAGCTGCCTCAGGATCAAAGACACCTCATAAGTAAGATCGTGGAACTTGAGGCGGACATAGAGAATTTCCTCGTCGCTGTTAAGCAAAGCCGCGCATCGAAGGAGGTTGAAGGTCAGAAGCCGGAGGACATGTTCGACGCAACCTACGGTATAGACAAGGATGTGCTACACCTAGTTATCGACGGCGCTGACCTCAGAGAGATAATCGAGAATCTCGGGAAACCCTATAGCGGCATCCTCTCACCCATATACGAGGGCGACGTTGCTTTGATCCGTACGAATCTCCGTATGCAGATCTACCAGACCGTTAGTCAGGCGCGAGCAGGAAACGACTTCGGTTTCAACCCCATAATGGCGTACCTTGTATTCAGCGAGTTTGAGAAGGACGACCTAGTAGGTGTCGCTTGGGCGAAGGAGCAGGGTCTACAGGGCGAGGATTTCCTCAAATATCTCGTCGTCCCCAACACCTCTTAAAATTTTTCCCAAACCATATATTCCTTCTATTAAAGTAGATTCTGGATTCAAAATGTCTACAAGGGTTGAGACCGTCTACTTTAAGGACCCGGGAAAAGTTAACAGCCGCGATTCTCTGATCCAAGCAAAGAAGCGCGCCGACGAGTTGGGCTTAAGAGACATAGTTGTCGCCTCGTACAGCGGTGAGACAGGAGCGATGGCTGCTGAGATTTTCAAAGGTTACAATCTAATTGTTGTGGCAGGCATGGTTGGTTTCCTAGAGCCTAATCAGGATAGGTTGAAACCGGAGTATAGGAGGAAAATTGAGGAGAATGGCGGAAAAATAATCCGCGCCTGCCACGCATTCGGAGGTCTCGGTAGAGCAGTGAATAAAAAGTTCAACGCCATCCAGGTTGACGAGGTAATCGCTCATGTTCTACGCCTTTTCGGCGCCGGTGTAAAAGTCGCCTGCGAGTGCGCTTGCATGGCAGCCGACGCTGGTCTAATAAGGACGGATAAGGAGGTTATGTCTCTGGGTGGGAACGGTGGAGGAGCTGACACCGCTGTGGTCCTTCTTCCTGCAAATACTCACAGGTTCTTCGACGTTAGAATAAGAGAGATCGTCTGTAAACCCCGGGTTTGGGAGA
>CAZIAF010000032.1:0-12305 GCA_964537625.1 uncultured Candidatus Bathyarchaeia archaeon | reverse complement strand
GCTTCTGGCTGAACTAAATTCCACTCGGTTATACAATCTACTTTTTTCAGAATTTGTTTTCATCTTAAGTAAATAATAGTCGATAAAGAATCTCTCGATGGGAGAGTTTATCCCCCTCGGACTCCCAGATGCTAAAAGGTGTTAAGATTGAGCGATGAATGGTTCTACGGTAGCCGGCCGCGCCGATCCGGAAGCTGGCTCCCAATTTTAATTGCAATCCTAATAGTTGCGAATGTGGCGGTCATCGCATATACTACAATTAACACGAATGGGCAGATGCTGGAACTGAAGAATCAGGTCTCTGGTTTAACAACCTCCATTCAGGTTCTAAATAACCAGTTAACTGGAGCTAACATTGAAATCTCTTCGTTGAAGGCTGCTATAGAGAATATTGGAAGCGGTGGTGGAGGCGGGTCCAACAACACTTCTTCACACGATCTGATTAAACTATATAACCAAACGAGGGATAGCGTTGTGCTTATTCAGGTTGTGTTGCCCCAGGGGGCCGCAACTGGAAGCGGTTTTGTCTACGATACGGAGGGGCACATAATCACCAACAACCATGTTGTTGAAGGCGCAAGTAGCATTACGGTTACCTTCATCGATGGAACAATAGTCAAAGCGACCCTAGTGGGTAATGATCCCTACTCCGATGTCGCCGTCATTAAGGTTACTCCGCCAGCGAAATTCATTCTCAAGCCTTTAAGACTCGGTAGTTCAGCCGGTCTCAAGGTTGGAGAGGAAGTCATAGCAATAGGTAACCCCTATGGCTTAGCTAATACCCTTACCTCCGGAATAATTAGCGCTGTTGGGAGGCAGATGGACTCAGCGGGTAACTACCCAATCGTTGATGTAATACAGACGGATGCAGCAATCAACCCGGGGAACAGTGGGGGGCCTCTCCTTAACATGAGAGGTGAGGTCGTGGGAATAAACACGGCGATACCCACAGAAACATCGCGGGGAATAGGATTTGCTGTTCCAAGTGACACAATCGCCCGTGAGCTGTCCAGCCTGCTAACCACTGGAACATACATACACCCATACCTAGGTATTCAAGGTAGGGATGTCACACCAAATCTGATTGAGGTCATGGGGCTCCCCGATGGCACCCATGGTACGCTTGTTATTGATGTTACCAGCGGGGGTCCATCTGATAAGGCTGGTCTTAAAGGGGGAACCCGAACAGCCACCGTTGACAGCGTTAGTACCAAAATTGGGGGTGACGTTATAACAAGCGCCGATGGAATAGCGATGAAGAATTTTTACGATCTCATACTCTATATCCAGAGAAACAAGAAACCGGGGAGTATACTTACCCTTAACGTGCTTCGAGATAACGCACCAAGGAATATAGTTGTGACTATTGGAGCTAGGCCTCCCCCTTAGAACTTGGATTTCTTTAGTAAAGCCTCGATTTGGTCAGCGTTATAGCTAAGAAGGCGACCGAGCGCTCTTGCGATCTCTTCCTCATTATCAAGTAGAATACCCTCCTGCGTATGCTTTCTATTAAATTCCTTCAGCTTCAGATATTCTTCGAAAACCGCTGGGTTCTTGGCAATGTGGACGACGATTTTACCCCTCGTGTAATCTGGATTGAAGAGGCGGGTCTCAAGGAAACTTTCGTCGATATAGACCTGGACCTCGTTTTCATTAGCGATTAACCGTATTGGTTCTTTCAGTCTCTCATATTCTTCAGGGGTTAGAGGGGCGCTTAATGCTAGTTTCTTGCACCCCATGGCAACTACCTCTGAAAAAGCGCTGATAATACCTAGGTAATAAGAGTTGAGGTCGAAGTCTTGAAGATATTTGTTTAACCAATGATCCTTCAAAGCGATCAATTAAGCACATTTATTCGATTTAATGGCTTTCGTTTAGTACACAGATAAGCGATTGATAATTGGAGGATTAATTATTTGCATCCGTTGCTTCAATCCCTTGGAACCAAAATTTCCGCAGAAGTAATCGTCTTCATCTGTCTAGGTGTGGCATTTCTGATATTTACAGTAGGCTGTGGTATAGTTTAGATGCCCAGGAGTTTAAAATTGAGTTCTTAAGGTCGATGTTTTTTGAGAATGTCTTCAATCGGAATTTTTTTGTTTCTTCTGCCTTTGAATGTGCTCATGGAAGTGAATCCTGTTTCATAGAGGCGTTTTACCGCTTCTTCAGCCTTGAATCCTAGTGCTCCTGCGGTGTGGCTATCGCTACCAACGGTGACGATTTCGATGCCTGCCCCGTGAGCCGCTAATAGAAACTCTGGTATTGGGTAGAAGTGGCCGGTCCCTGCGATTATACCCGCTGTGTTGACCTCGATGCCTACACCGCATTCGGCTGCCTTTTCCAAGGCTTCAAAAACCACTGAACCGTAGTTTTGCCAGGTTGCAGATTTTCCGTAGAAGTAGAGGTACTTTCTCCAGTAATCTGGGTGTGCCATGACGTCGAATAAACCGCTCTCAACTGCTTTTCCCCAGGTTGTGTAGTACTCATCTGCAGCTTTCGAGATTGAGCGGTTGATGAAAAATTTCTCAGCTTTCGTTCTGGAGCCTAGGTAGACGCCGTTGATGAAGTGGGTGCTTCCCAGGATGAAGTCGAAGTCGTGTTCAGAGATGATCGTCTCGAGGTGACGCTCCTCCTCTGGGAAGTAATCGACTTCGAGTCCCGCGAGAAGCCTTACCTTGGTTCCTGCCTGTGCTTGCCTTATCTCCTCTATGTATTCAGGTATCTCGCTCAGTTTTATGCTGAGTTCGGTGTATAGACCTTCTGTTATGAGGTGGTTTGTGAACGCGATCTCAGTGATGCCCCTCTCCTCTGCGACTCTGATGTATTCGGGTATGCTAGCTGTTAGGGCGTCTCGTGAGCGTCTCTCATGGATGTGGTAATCGATCAAAGGCAGCATCTCGATTATACCTCGAGATAAGTACTGCGGTGATATTTAGGGGATGCTTATTCGGCTACTTGAGTTCAACTGGGTGGCGAAGGATCGTTCTCCATTTCTCGGGTGGAGACTTCCTCGGGTCGCTTAGATATATCTCATGGTGGCGTCCCCTAAGCCTGTACCCTTTTTCTGCGATGAAGTTATGAAGGATCTTTTGGCTTCTGGTTTCCTCGCTGAGGGGCCTCTGGAACTTCGATGATCTCAGGTTTCTCCTTTGCTGTATAGAAGCGTTTCAGATCTTTCCTCAGATCGGTCTTCTCCATGTTAATCTCCTCTTCAATTTTTGTTCTTAATTTAATGCGTGCGCGCATTATTTATTCATCGATAGACTTAACATGTTTACCGCGTCTTTTCCGGGTGATGAATCTCAAGGTCCTCCGCCTCGCTGGTTTCTTCGGTTTAGTGGCCCCTTTCTTTGGGTTTGGGATGGTTTTCCTAAGCATCTGGGTTAGCCCTTGGTTTAGTTGGACGGGGAATGCTTTGAGTGACCTGGGGGCTGAGGGGTTTGGCAGCATATTATTCAACATGGGTCTGCCGATGACTGCTGCCTTGATGATGATGTTCGGCACCGGGTTATATGAGATGGTGAAGGGGGACACCGTAGGTCAGATAGGGTGTGGATCATATCTTCTAGGATGTGTCTTCCTCATTGGGATAGGGGTGGCGAACATAACCATCGAGCCCTGGCACTGGTACATGAGCGTCGGCTTCTTTGTTACCATGCCGTTGTCGGTGGCGGTAATCGGGTTGTTCTGTTTCAGGAAGCGGATGAGGTTCTACACTCTCTTATCGTGGGGAACGGCGCTGCTTGCTGCTGGGATCTGGTTCCTGCCTTGGTCGGCTGTAGCAATGCCTGAGGCGCTGTCTGCGGCCTACGTCGGTGTTTGGATGATCCTTCAGGGGTATTGGATGTATACAAGGAAGGAGGACAAGCTCGAGGAGTAGTTGAAATATTTTTGAATAGGAAGGCAAAGATCTGTTATTCTTCTACATGTGCGCCGTCACAGAATGGCTTATTCTTTGATCTGCCGCATTGGCAGAGTGTAACTCGGTTCCGATTCTCGTAAACGCTGCCATCAGCTGACTCTATCTTCACACCTCCACGAACCCAGAGTGATCCAGGTACTCCATCCTCATCCTCCGTGACGGCGATGCTCTGCTCGAACTCAGGTTCGATCGGGTTACCTTGAACGTCCCAAACGACGAGACGACCCGATGGGCAGTCAGCGGCCTCCTTGATGGCTGTTGATTTGTAAGATGGGGTGTCGCTGTTTACTGTGAGGTTCCATATGTTCCCCGCTCGTTCGCAGAAGCCAGCTCCAACGCAGAGGGGTTTGTTATCGGTGAGTCTAAGATCCGGGCCCTTGTATTCTTTTGCGCTTGCGAGGTATTGCTTCCTACTCGCAGTCTCTGTGCCATCGAATTGGCTCTTTTTATGTGAGCCATCACAGAAAGGTTTGTTCTTGGATGCTCCGCATCGGCAGAGGACATAGCTCTCTTTTCGAGGGTAAGGTTCGACTTCCACCCAATTACATGGATATCCATCGTCGTCGCCCTCAACCCTCATTCTCAGCAACGGAATTCCTCCTGAAACGAGGTATGGGCCATCTTTTATTATCCTAATTTTCCGCTCTCCCGCCATGTACAGGTAACTGCTTCGGATGAATATGAATTTAATTTTCGCAGCGCGGTTTATGCTGCTTCTATAGTGTTGGCTTGTTTTCACTCATTCTTTAGAGTATGCTTGCGTGCGCAATATTGGGGGGATGGTCTTTCCACGATGCGGAATATAGGTAGACCACGTCCTAGAGATGAATGTCATTGCGCGTGCGCAACGGTGGAGTTGGTGCAGGAGAAGCCAGAGGTCATTTCATATCTGAGGAGTCAGTGGTCTCCAAAGACACTATAGACTGGATAGGGGAATAGAGTATAAAATTGACTACCGAGAGTTCCTTCATAGTAAGGGTGTCGATGTAACTGCAACTGTTGATGATGTACCATGGATGACGATGATGATTGTGATGCTGAGTAGAAAGTATCCTTGGAAGACAATATACACGAGGGTACCTCCATAGACGCTAGTACTACTGGAGATGTCGACCCCCGTCATCAGCAGTCACAAGCACTCATGAGCAGTCATCGACAGTCAGTCACAGTCATCAACCATCAACACTCATGAGCGTGCACCCCGTATACAGGCCAAAAACAAGGATCTAATCGTATTACAGACTAGATAGCATGAGGTGTATTATAATTTCCACTATAGGAATACAAACCATTCAACATGTATTACAAGATATTTTACCCCATAGTAAACCTTACAAGTGTAATACAGCTACCACTTTTATTGTAGTAGGAGACGTGTAATACAGTGCCTTCAGTTGTTGTTACTGCCAGAATCCCAGTCGAATTAAAGAAGAAAATCGATTACCTTGAAATCGACATCACCCAAGTTATAAGAGATAGCCTAATAAATGCAGTCTCTGAACGTGAAAGAGAACTTGAAAAATTTAAAGATAACTGGCGTCAAATTGGAGGCTTAAGTAACAAATCAAATAATCCCGAGATAACGGAGGGTTTATCGGGAGAAGAATTAAAACGTGCAAGAATATCGCTCATAGCGAAGTTAAGAAAAGAGGCAAGAAAAAACACTGAGAAAATTGCGCGCGAGCTTGATGACAACGTCGACTTATAGCGCGCAATTGATTAACTTCGGCACGCGCGCATACACGCCAATATGCTAATTGCTCAGAGTGCTTATCCGGAATCTGATTGAGTTGTCCTCAATATCACATTCAGACAACTGGAACTGGGTCAACGTTCGAGAGCAGATACGCACACTCGCAGGCAAGCTGGGATTCCCTGAAGGAGAACATCTTGATTTCCTGAAGATCAGGGTCGACTTGAACGATGGAAAGTTGCTTGATCTTCTCAACAATAAGAGACTGGATGTGAGTGATCATCAACAAGGTTTCATCATTAAGACTGTGTATTATATCCTACAGGGGTACGCCTTAGCAAAGAGCGTTCAATTTACTAAGAGACTCATTGCTTATAGAAACCTGAGGGGCGCGAGATTCGGAGACTTTTCAAATATTGGTGCGCGTGAGAAACTCATGACTCTATTCGCAAATGACTACACAAGACTTGAGGAAGCTGTGAGACTCCTGGATGGTTTAAGGGTAGATTTTCCCTATGGCGACGTCGCCTTCAAGATCAACGCATTGCCCCTAATCCCTCTGACCTTCGTTCTGTCATTAAGCGACGAAGAGTTTCCTAAAGATGTGAGGATTTTTTACGATGAAAACATAACGAGCTATCTTGATGTTGAGAGGACCAATTTTCTTACAAACCTTACTATTGAAAGATTAATGAAAGCATATGACATATAATATTCACTTAAATGCGAATAATAACAAGCCCGCGTATCTTAGAATTTATGCGTGTTTCTGGAAGACTGCCTCAATCTCCAATGGGCTAAAGAAAACATGAATACCCCCCATCTTTGACAGTTTTGAGGTGTTCTCCAAGTCTATTCTCCTCATCTCTAGCTCCAGCTTCTCACCAGATGGGAGTTTGGTCACCTGTTTACCTTCTGTATGATCAACGGGCAGAATGTATATTGGGATGTTTGCCTTAGCTGCTTGGGCGACAGAGTTGGTGATCAGGGTGTCAGCTATGCCGTTGACTATCTTGGCTACTGTGTTCCCCGTCGCCGGGCATACGATGAAGAAGTCGAATTTACCGGTCTGCAGGGCTCCGGGGATGTAGTAGAATGGTTCGGTTGTGTTGGAGTCTACTTCAATGTAGATTTTGTCGGAGATGTTCTTCAGGTCCTTGAATAACGCGTACCACATTACAACTTTATATGCGGCCTTCGATAGGAAGATGTATATCTTAATATTACTGTCCTTCTGAACAATTTCTTTCATCGTCTTCACTATTTCAGGCATGTAGTCTCCTGAGCCTGTGATTCCCCACGCTACCTTCATGAAATGATCAACTCCGCTGCGTACACCCTTATCAGATAGATCTTGTTTGTTGATCTAATATTCATACCTGATGATAAGAATATGCGCGCGCTATTGTACGGAGAGTGATAAAAATAAATTTTTTAATTATTTGGGGTCGAGTTTGCGTATGGTTATGAGCGCAACGGCTTTGGCGCATTCGATGATCTCGTCGATGCTGGCGTTCTCGTCCTGGCTGTGGCCGTTGCTGTATGGGCCTCCGACGCCGAAGTTAATACATGGCATGTTTCCGTCGACGACCTGGTAGTTCATGTCTGTGCTAGCAAGGGTACCGGTGAATGGGAGCTTCATGCCGACTGCTTCCTGTATCAGGTTTTGACATTCTAAGGCGTAGGGGTCAGTGGAGGGGACGATGTAGCCTTCCCTGAAGTTGATGGTCTCCAGCTCGTAAGCGAGGTCGGCGTCGGTTGCCTTTACGCCGTCTAGGACTAGCCTGAACTCGGATAGGGTTCCTTCGTAAGTCTCTCCTGGGATCATTCCTCTCAAGACTTCTTCCTCACAGTTGTCTGGGACGGTGGCTCCCTGAACTCCTCCCTTAATTGTTCCTATGTTAAGCATCCCCGTTGGGCACTCGATACCTTTAGCTTTGAGTGCTTCACCGAAGTCGATTCCAGGTGTCTGGTACTTGCGCCTGAGGAGGACGTTACGCCAGTAGTTGTTTAAGGCGATGTTGAGTTTGCTCATCTTCTCTATGGCGTTGACACCGAGGATGGGAACCTGGCCGTGCCAACTTTTACCTTTGGTCCTAATGAGAAAACGGGTTCTCCCCATTGCACTGAGGCCAATGCCTGTCATGGAGCCATCTAGTTGAATGCCTAGATCGGCTTTAACGATGCCTTCACGGATCAAATAGCCGAGTCCGGCGACGCCTCCGATCTCCTCGTCGCAGTTAGCGGTGACAACAAGATCACCTTTGAGTTTAACCCCTGCATCCTTGATGGCTTCGAGAGCAAGTAGAAGAGCAGCCGTTTCGCCTTTGTCGTCTCCTACACCGCGTCCCCAGATGTATCCTCCACCCTTATCATAGGCGCTCCTACCGTACTTGCTCGTCTTTGTGATCTCTCCTCCAAGTGGATCATAGGTCCACCCCTGCTTCTGGATTGCCGCTGTATCTGTGTGAGCGCTTATATGTAGTGTCGGTCCTCCCCCTGTGCCTTTAAGGCGGGCCACAAGATTCGTCCTTGGACCATCGAGGCCTATGTGTCGGGCGCCGGAGAGCTCCATGTACTTCTCCGGGGCCTCGTGGAGGGAGGTGATGTATCCTAGGTTGCTGTACTTCTCCTCGAGTATCCCGCACACCTTGTCGTAATCGTGGCCTGGCGGGACCTGTGTATCTATTCTAATTATCTGCTGAAGAAGCTTCAACATCCGGTTCCTACCGGACTCGATAGCCTGGAAAACCTGGTGCTCGAGCTGGTTCATATGTCTTCATTTGCTGCTATTGGTATGTATTATTTTGGTGCTTTAAGAGAGGTCCGTGATTCACGTTTTTTATCTGCATATTGTCTCTTCTTGGATCGGGAACGGTCGTGACAGGGAATTGCTAATAGACTCAGCCAGACTCGCCAGGCTTCTGACCGAGATGGGTGATGTAGGGAGGAGGCCAGGTTTCAAGGGAGTGACGAGACTCGCCCTCAGCGAGGAGGACGGCAAAGCACGCGACCTGCTAGTCCAATGGATGGAGGAGGAGCACCTCAAGGTCAGCATCGACAGCATAGGAAACATCTTCGGGGTGCGAAAAGGCTCGAAACCCGATCTGAAACCGATAGTAATGGGCTCCCACCTCGACACGGTTATCGATGCCGGCATCTACGATGGCGCATATGGTGTTCTCGGCGCCCTCGAGGTAATCAAACGTTTCGACGATGAAGGCATCGAGACAAGACACCCCCTCGCTTTAGGATGCTTCACAAACGAGGAAGGAGTGAGATTCCAACCAGACATGATGGGGAGCCTTGTCAAGACAGGAGGTTACCCCCTTGAGAAAGCTTACGAGCAGGAGGACGACGACGGTGTCACCGTCAAAGAGGCTCTCCAGAAGATAGGATACCTCGGATCAGACAACATCGAGCCCGAGGCCTACCTCGAGCTTCACATTGAGCAGGGGCCTATCCTATACAGACATGGTTTCCAAATCGGTGTCGTGGAAGGCGTTCAAGGTATTGCATGGTGGCGAATGCGGTTCCGCGGGGAAGCAAACCACGCCGGCACAACCCCCCTGAACATGAGGAGAGACGCCATGGAGGGCGCCGCTGATCTCTACCGAAACCTCCTGGACTCGGTGAAACAGAGGGGAAACGCCCTATGTACCATGGGGAAGCTAAACCTCGAGCCCAACGCTATAAACGTTGTACCGGGTCTAGCTGACTTCACGATCGACTACCGCTCATACGACGACACCACCTTCAGAGATGGAAAAGCAGACGTCGAGAGAATAGCAAATGAGACTTCTCAGCATAACAATCTCAAGCTGGAGAAAGATGTAATCGCAGACGCTAAGCCCGTACACTTCCAGCCAAAGATGGTTGAACTAGTGGAAGACGAGGCTAGGAGAAGAGGCTACTCGACCCTACGGATACCCAGCGGCGCAGGTCACGACGCCCAGTTCATGCACACCATATGCCCAACAGCCATGATATTCGTCCCATCAATTAACGGGGTTAGCCACAGCCCCGAGGAGAGAAGCGAACAAGTGGATCTAGAGAGGGGCGTAAACGTGCTCCTCAGCTGCGCCTTGTCCCTTGCAGGGGTTGAGGCCTAAAGAGATCCTCAGAAGCAGTACTTGATCTCCTTGAAGTTGGAGACGAAATGCTCGACCTCTTTCCTCATTAATTCGGGTTTCTCACCGTCGACGGACCTTTTTATCAACATGGCAATGTGGCGCATCTCCTCCTCATCCATCCCCTGTCGCGTCGCCTCCTGGACTGAAATCCTGAGGCCACTCCTTCCACCCGGCGAGTCATCCCAGAGGGTTGTAGTCGGGATAAGGATGTTAGACTCATTAAACCTCTTCTCAATGACTCTGGGGTTGATGTCGCGAACATTGACGATCACCTGGTGAGTCTTAGTGTAGCCTTTCTCCTTCCCAACCACCTTGAATCCTAGCTCATCCAGAGATCCAGCTAGCATTCTAGAATTGGTTTGTATCTGCTTCGCGTAGTCTAAGCCAAATTGGGCTAACTCGGATAGACTCCAAGCCGCGGCAGCATACTTATTCTGGTCCCGTGTCTGAATAAACGCGGGATGGGTTAGAGCTAACATCTTCTTGGCGAGTTCCTCATCATCGGTGAGCACTAGACCCCCAACGGGACCCCCCATGAGCTTATGGGTTCCCAGGGTCATGACATCCGCGCCCTCCCCGAGGGGATCCTGGAATAAACCGAAAGCGATGAGAGGACCGAGGTGGGCAGCATCGTAGAGAATGTGGGCGCCAACCCTATCAGCCACCTCTCTCAGTCGGCGGAGATCGTAAGGGAAGAGAACTCTGCCACCCCCGACGACGATCCAGCTCGGCTTTAACTTGACGATGTTTTGATCCAAGGCATCATAGTCGATGTCAAACAGGGGAGCCTCGGGAAGATCAACGACTTTTAATTCCCTCAGCCCAGGTGGACCATTAGGTCGATAACTATCGTTTCCTCCCCCCTTGTTTGATTGAGACATTATCGTGTCTCCACGCTTAGAGAGGGCAAAGTAGACCAGGGAGTTCGCCATGGTGCTACTCAAAGTTCTCCACTCGACAAATCTGCACTTAAACAGTCTTCTAACGAGGTGAATGATGACTCCCTCAATCTCATCGATGTACCTGTTCATAGGCGCAGGCGGATACTCCTTGTCGCCAACGAAGCCCTCAGTTACCCTCGTGGCGAGGTCAGTGTCCAGTAACCTCCGTGCCCCCGGGCTAATAGCGTTCTCGGAGGGGTTTAGGTTAAGACATTTGCTTCTTCTCCAATCCTCGTTGTCGAATGCTAAAGTCTTTACCGCGTAGGCTATCTCCCGGGGAGTCTTACACGAGTACTTCTCCTCGACTCCTTCGATGTACTCGAGGCTCTTATCGGGCATCACACCCTTAAACGAGGTCAAACGCATACCTACTACTTCCCCGGTAAAATGGATAATACTTTACCAGCCAGCTCTGAAATGTTGAGAAATAAATGTTCTATCCTCTTAGTAAGAAACGGAAACTATGGGTAGACTCTTCGCATATCCCGTGGGAAAGGCACTGTATCCCTGATATGCTCCAGCTTTAGCATCCACGTCAGCACACGCTCAACACCCAACCCGAAACCGCTGTGCGGCACAGTCCCCCATTTCCTGAGTTCCATGTACCACCCATAGTCCTCCGGGTTCAAGTTGTCGTCTAGCACCCTCTGGAGAAGCTGTTGGTAGTCGTGTACACGTTGACCGCCACCGATGATCTCGCCATATCCTTCAGGGGCGAGGAGATCGCCGGACTTGGTCGTTTCAGGCCGTGTTGGATCAGGCATGTGATAGAAGGGTTTGATCCCCGTCGGGAAACCTATTACCCAGAAGGGGGAGTCGAAGTGCTGTGTAAGCGGACCTTCCTGCTGCCACCCGAAGTCGTCGCCCCAGAGCATCTCGACACCGTCTTTCTGTAGTATCTCTACTGCCTCATCGTATTTTATACGTGGGAACGGTGTCTCGATCTTTAGGAGGTCCTTCGGATCCCTGCCAGCCATTTGGATCTCCTGTGGCATCTTCTCCGCGAGGTGGTGGGCAATGTGGGTTACAAGCTCATCCCCGACCTTCATTATACCGTCGTGGTCGGTCCACGGTTCCTCTACCTCGAGGTGCCAGAACTCAGCGATGTGACGCCTAGTCCTGCTGGGCTCGGCTCTAAAGCTGGGGGCCATCGTGTATATCTTACCGAGGCTGCTTATCATCGCCTCAGCGTAGAGCTGCCAGCTCTGGCTTAGGTAGACGTTCTTCTTGTCGAAGTATTTTACTTCGAAGAGTGTGGAGCCACCCTCACAGGCGGCGCTGGTGAAGCTGGGGCTGTGTGTCTCTGTGTAGCCGTGATCGTAGAACCACCCCCGTGCCGCCCGCATGAACTCGCTGCGGATCCTGAAGATGTTCTGAAGCTTCGGGTCTCTGACCCAGAGGTGCCTGTTATCGAGGAGGAACTCGAGTCCGTGCTCCTTCTTTGTTAGAGGGAAGTCTGGCTGCGCCTCGTAGACTTTGCCGAGATTGTTAACGGAGAGCTCGTAGCCACCGGGTGCGCGTTTGTCAACGCGTACACTACCACCGATCTCAAGAGTGGACTCCATGTTCATCTTCTCGAGATTATTGAAGGTGGCTTCGTCGACGTTCTTCTTGTT
>CAZIAF010000031.1:0-16986 GCA_964537625.1 uncultured Candidatus Bathyarchaeia archaeon | reverse complement strand
AGCTGTGGTGAGCGCGCCAGCTAAAATCCTATGCGTATGCGGTGAAAAATGGTCCAATCATCTTGGATGAGGTTTATTTTTATTTTCGGAAAATACAGTGTATAAATGTTTCAATATCCGTGATAGTTCACCAATGCGGTTCCCTAGAGTAGACATTGTTTTATTATAAGCATACCCCAAAAAGGTTGAGTTGGAGTCAAGGTTTAGGGCACGCATCGTTTGGCTCATCCTGAATGGTGGAGCAGAGGAGGCCTTGGAACAGCTTTCGAAACACTACGATGTTAGTTTGCCTTCAATTAAAGTCGGTTTACCCAAGAGACTCAGTAGTAAAGCTTTAGGCTGCTATTCAGCTGAAAATGAAACCATTTCTGTTCGAAGCAGCGAAGTGATGAGGGATCCATCCGTAATTATTCATGAATTCTATCATCACCTTAGGATGGATCCCGAAAAAAAACACAGAGGGACGGAGAGGAAAGCCCGCGATTTCTCTCATGAGTTTATCGAGGCGTATAAGTCGGAGACATCTCAATAACAGGATGCATGCTTTTTAGCTGCATTGATGAGTTAATTAAGTCATTATTATGAACTGTTCAACTCACCGAAATACATGTCCCTTGCCCTCAAGGAACCTCTGCACATCATCTAGCGAAGGTATCGCCTCCACGTCGCCGCGAACTGTAACGCAGAGCGCACCAGCAGCATTCGCCACCTCCAACGACTTTTCTAAGTCGAAACCCTTCAGCCTGCAGGATAGGAAAGCGGCGTCGAAGGCATCACCAGCTCCGATAACATCGACAACCGGGACCTTATGTGCTTCCACCATAGCTTTCTCGCCCCCCGAGTTGGCCACATATGCACCCTTATCCCCCATCTTAACGACGACTACTTGTGGCCCCATCGACAGGAATTTCTCAGCTGCTGTTTTAGGGTCCTTGTCACCGATGATGATCTCCGAGTCTTCGGTATCAGTGAATAGGATGTTCGAAGAGCCGATATACTTCATAAGAGTCCTCTTCGCCTCCGCGGGGCTCCAGAGCTTGAGTCTGATGTTCGTATCAAGTGAGACCTCCGCTCCACCTTTCGCTGCAGCCTCGATGGCTCTATCCACCGTTTCTCTGCATGTTTTGCTGAGGGCGAGGGTGACGCCTGTTGTGTGGAACACCTTGGCAGAGGCGATGTATTCAAGGTCAAGGTCCTTGGGGGAGAGTCTACTGGCTGCTGAGCCCTTCCTATAGTAGTACACAACGCTTTTACTGGGTACAGGGTAGTCCCTTTGAACGAAGTATAAACCGGTGGCGGCTCCGGGATCGAAGACAACCTTCGAGACGTCGACGCCTTCTCCCTTCAGAAAGTTGTGAATGTACCTCCCAAACTCGTCGTCTCCAAGCCGGCTTATCCATCCGGCAGAGTGACCCATCCTTACGGCGCCGACCGCCACGTTAGACTCTGTACCCGCGGCATGTTTCTCGAAGTAGTTGACGTATCTCAGGGGGCCTGATGTGAAAGCGTTTAATTGGATCATCGTCTCCCCCATTGTAACAACGTCGACCATCTGAGATCGCCTCAAGTCCTCCGTTTCTTCTTCGCCTCATCTATCCATGTGATGCAGCGCTTCACATTCTCCGCGATAACCTCAAACTTATTTCCCTCTATGAGGTCTCTTCTGATGAGCTCAGAGCCTATGTTGAGTGCTACAGCCCCTGAGCCTATCCACTCCGCGATGTTCTCCCGCTCGATTCTGACTCCCCCTGAAGGGATCAGCTGAGCATGGGGCATAGGCCCTAGGATTGCCTTGATGAAGCCCGGGGTTAGTACACAAGCGGGGAAGAGCTTGACGAGGTCGGCACCCGTCTCCTCGGCGGCGGAGATCTCTGTCGGAGTCTGACACCCGGGTATGTAGAGCACTCTGCGGCGATTACAGGCCTTCGCCACCTCGGGACTATAGGTTGGGCCAACTATGAATGCCGCTCCAGAATTCATATACTGCGTAGCAGTCGAGGGATCTGTGACGGTGCCTGCTCCAAGGATAGTCTCAGGCAGCTCCTCTTCGCACCACTTGGATAGTTCGTTGAAAACATCTATGGCGTAGTCTCCGCGGTTAGTGAACTCGATTGTTCTGACCCCTCCCTCGTAACATGCCTTCACAACGTTTTTTGCAGTTTCTACGTCCTTATGGTAGAAGACTGGGATAAGCCCTACGTCGATGATATTCATCAATACCTGATGCCTTAGAATCCTGGCCATCGCGTAACCTCACATTATGATATGCTTATCGTTTTTAAAAAGGGGTGTGAGTCGCGTGCGTATTACAGGAGTAATAGCCAGTATAAGTTGAGAGCCATAGTAATTATGAATAACAGGATGCAGATTGCTTTACTCCAATCGTAGATGTCGCCGCCATTCATTGCTTTTATGGGCATGCTGTCAAATAATGCCATTAGGAGGCACATTCCAAGCCCAATTTCGCCTATGAATGGAACACCGATGATTAGGAACGCATAGAAGATCGCAGCTAAGACCAATCCGATCAAGACTGAGGACGATGCCAGTAATCCAACTGTACGTTTGTTCAGGTTAGTTGAGTTGTGAACGTTTCGACTTGGAGATGAGAACGGTGTCTTGAAGACTAATGTTGAAGCGAGGAACATGGTTAGCCCATAGAACCATATGCGGTGTTCTGTCCAGACTCCCCTGCTTCTTCCTATCATCGCTATCAGAACATTCTTGGTGAATTCAACAACAATGCTTGTCGATAGTACGACGGGTACCATAAATAGCATCTCTTCCACTGATTCTGAGCTCGAATAGGAGAACGCGAAAGTTAAGACCGTTAACGAGATAGCGTAGGAAAAGACCTCCTGCTTTGTCAATTTGAAAATAGAGCCTTTTTTGAGATCGATGATTTGCTCGCTTTTTGAGCCGATGAAGTCTTCGAACCACTTTTTGATAAACTCGGGCAATAAAGCGTTGAGCTTCTCCGAGAACCATTTCATCGGAGCACTAACCGAGTTATAGATGATCATAGCCAGCGACACTAAAGCGATTGATGCTACAGCTGCCTCGGCTGAGGGAACCCAAAAGTTCGTTATACGTGTTTGCGGTGGACTCAATCCAACGTTCGTTGGACTGCTCCCTGCTACCCGCAGGGTACCTCCCTCAGCTTTTAGCTGCGTGATATGTATCTGGTAAAGATTATCTACATGCGATATGAAGCTCTCGACTGCGTAGAGGTAGTCATCAAATTGTGACTGAGTGAAGCCTACCCTTCCCAAGTCTATCTCTGAGACGCTGAGCTGTGGGTAATTCTGTATGCTCAGTGTCCCCTTCATGTAGATTGCAGGATTGGAGGTAATTGCCGTGAGATAGGGTCGTACCTGGCTTCGGATCGACTCGGGGAGACCTGTAGCGTCAGCGTAGCCTTTCCACCTGTCGACTCTGAGGACACCTGATAATTCGATTGTATTATCGATGTTGATCTTAACCTGGACGCGGTCGATCGGGTAATACTTCCACTTCGCGGCGTGGTCGTTAACGACAGCCGTTATCTCCTCCGATGTCAGCTGGACGTTGATGGGCTGGGTGCCTGTTTCTGAGAGGGATGCTTTGCCTTCGGCAGTTGAAGGCAGGACTGTGAAAGTGACGCCGAGCTTTGCATTGGCCGAAGCGAGGTCGGCTGCCGTAGCCCTGACGCCGAGGTCTCTTGGTGTATTAGCGCCCAAGATGTTGGATACTACCGGTACGAAGCCATAATATCCGAGCAGCAGGACTGCAACTAGAATAATGATCGTCAATCCAGTCAGGATTTTCTTGATCAGGCTCATTAGAGATCAAAGTATTATTGTGTTTTAATATATTAATTGCGAACATGAAAATTAATGACAGGGTTTTAGATTATAGCTGACCAAATACGCGTATTAAATCAATCTCCACACATCACCGCTCATAGATACTAACGCGTGTCAGGGGAGATGTCAATAACTAATCGGTATTTGCCAATATTATTATATTCAGAAGATTCGGATCCTGCTTCGTCTTGCTTCGTCTAGTTCCGCCTCATCCCAGCCTCCAAAATGCTTTGCAGCTAGCTTCAGGTAGCCTATTTCTTCGGGGTTTTTACCTTCAAGAGCAGCAACGAATGCATCCAACCTCACACAGTTCTCGCTTCCTAGGAGTAGCCCTTCGTTCTTCTTGATATGTGGTTTTATCGCCTCCTCTCGTACTAGCCCGATTGAAGCCGTATAAACCGCGTCGACCATTCCCTTGACATTGAATAAGGAACGGTAGATCTTGTTTATGTCAACGATGCTCTGATCCAGTCTAATGTCGTTTCTTCCATGGAATCTACTCCTTCCCGGCCCCGGGATCATTCCAAAGAGGTTCTTAAGCGACAGGCTCACGACTATGGGCTCGTGGTTTAACCTATACTTGGCAAGGCTGAGAAAGGTGCCTCCCCTCATATCATATAACCGTATAGGGACTTGTGAGTACATTTCCTCGACCTGAACAGGTTGGAATTTTACTATTTTATTGATGGTGTCAGGCTCTACAGTACGGTTCGCCCATACTTCCTCTGTTACATTCAGGTACTCAACTCCGTGTTTCTCAAGCACAGCTCCTATTCCGGAGGTTTCTAGAAACCATCGGTCGCTTTTTTCTGAGATCCTCTTTGTGTTGAGATCCCATGCCTTTCCCTGAGAGGGCTTCCTTTGTCCTGGCCCAACCATAGCTCTCGACTATGAGTGATTCACCGTCTATTACGGACAGTACTCCGTCTATTACCTCGGCTTCGGTGTAGTTGTTTATTGTTCCCCAGTTTGGTTTAATTATGACTGGTGGTTTGAGGTTCATTTCCTCGATTACGTCTGAATATATTCGTGACTCCTTGGATTGCTCTACGATTATTTTACCGATTCTCAACCATTTTTCCTCCTGGTTTTCCCAGATGTTCTCCTATTTGATCATTTTTCCCTGGTTAACTATTTAACCAGTTAAATATCAAACGTAACAAGGCGCGCGTAGCGCATCCCATATAGGTTAATTCATTGTACGCGTGTTGCTCGACTACAAATAATTTAAACGTATCTTAATTATAAATTATACTTCCATATTATCAATATAAAAAAATATTTAATATTATAATTAACATATTAAAATTTATTAAATAAATAAATTAATCATAATGATTGCTCTCCATAACAAATATTTAAAGAAAGACATCTTTTAATGTGTAAAAGATAAAGTGATCAAAATGAATAACTTGACAACATCTTTTCGAACTAAAGCTGAAAATCGGCTAAAGATGCCTCGATTAAGTTTACTCTTGGTATCAATTGTGATCCTCTGCACGTTAAACGTGCGGATTGTCTCAGCTGCCGATTCATACCCTATCACCTTCGGACAAGAAGGTCTCGACAGCGATTGCACACAATGGGTATTAAATGTAGATGGTGTTCGCTATTTTCGCGATGATTTACCCAAGACCTTCTTGTGGGAGGCTGGTTATTACTCTTATCAATACAACATCTCTCCCGGAACCAAATACACTTTTAATGGCGTAACTGGACTCTCAACAAGCTACCAAAACGAAAATCTAGTCATTTCAGGACCCGGTAGCCTGACGGCACACTACTCGGGGGGTTCACAAACACAGGCTCAGATTATCTTCTCGGTGAAGGGGGTTGACCCGAATTTTACAGGAAATATACTCGTAGTGGACGATGTTCCACAAATCCTACCCGTTACCTTTTCATGGTCGGTGGGTACCCAACATACCTACTCATATCAACACGAGTTGGATTTGACGGATAAGCGGTACATCTTAGAATCTATTGAGGGGTTATCAACAGAAGAGTCGGATACCATCACGGTCAGCTCTCCCGGCAACATTGAGGCAAGCTACTTTACAGAGTACATGGTGTACTTCGATCAATCCGGATCCAAAATAGAACCAACCGTAACCTGTAGCCTTAACATAGGAGACCCCCAACCCACACCTTTTGATTATTGGGTCAGGGAAGGAACCCAGTTAACTTACTCCTATAAAGAGGTCGTTGATGGAGAGGGCGGTGTCCGCTACAGATTAATCGGAGTCGTTCCCTCGTCGCCACAGATTATCCAAGAACCACTTTATGTACACGGAGACTATACTGAGGAAAACTTGGTGAAAACGGTTGAAATTACATTTTCTCAGCAAGGTGTTAATTTAGAGCCTGATGGATCTAGCCTGATCGTTGACGGTGAAACCGTAAACGAGCTGCCGGCCACATTCATTTGGGAGGAGGGAACAACTCACTCCTATGAATACAAATCTACATTATCCTCTGGTGATACGCGATTCGTTTGGAGCTCAGGAAGCGGTCTCTCTTCACTGCAATCTGATACATTCAGTGCAAGTGCCTCGGGAAGTATCAACGCTGTCTACAAAACCGAATATAGATTAAGCTTCAGTCAACTAGGGTCCAGCATCCAGCCGACAGTAGCACTTGATGTTAAAGGTGTGGGTTCACTTACTACTCCCTTCGAGGTGTGGGTTGATGAAAACTCACAGGTCGGTTTCACCTTCCAAAAGATGATTTCCGACGCCAGCGGAGTAAGATATGTGTTATTAAACGTAAATCCAAACTCCCCCGTCACAATTAATCACCCGGCTTCAATAACTGGTACATACAAAACTGAGTACCTCTTAACCGTCAACTCTGATCAAGGAGTCACCCAAGGTGCTGGCTGGTATGTAAAGGGAACAACGGCTCAAGCAAGAGTAACTCCCTCCTCAATCACTTCCTCACCTGGAACCAGGTACCTGTTTACCGGCTGGGGCGAGGATGCATCAGGTACCACCTCAACATCCAAACCAATAATCATGAATGGCCCGAAGACAGCGAAGGCTAACTGGAAGACACAGTACCTAGTCACCATATCAACTAACCCTCAAACAGGCATTTCTGCACCCATTAGAAACCCCGCAGGTGAGCAAGGCCCAGCCAACAGTTGGTGGTACGATGCATCAACTAGATTGACGCTAACAGCCCAACAGGTCGATGGATATGTCTTCAACAACTGGAATATCCCCGTAACTTCGAAAACGACTAATTCACTGAGTCTAGTATTAGGCGTTGCTTCACCAACTTTGGCTGTCGCAGTCTATTCGTTTGAGACAACGAACCAGATTCATGACATAGCGGTTACAGACGTTAAGAGCTCAAAAACTATTGTAGGCAAGGGTTACGATTCCAACATCAATGTGGCGGTAAACAACAAGGGTAACTACCCTGAAACCTTCTCCGTATCCGTTTATGCAGACCTTAGGATGATAGCTAAGACTCAGGTCACGCTCCCTGTAGGCGCATCCAAGCAGATTGTTTTCAATTGGGCGACTGCTAGGTGGTCAACGGGGAAATACGCTGTGAGCGCTGTTGCAGAGACGGTGTCTGGAGAGAAGAACACGGAAGACAACAAATTTGTAGGTGGTAAGGTTCTCGTCTCAACGCCTGGCGACCTAAATGGAGACCTCCGGGTTAATTTCAGGGACTTCACCCTCTTGATAAATGACTACATTCACGCTAGACGACACATGGATTGGAATCCAAACTCGGACATCGATAACGACGGTCAGATAACCATGAGTGACCTTAGAATCCTGATGGATAACATGAACTTCAAATAGCTTCTCCTCCCTACAGCAGACACATTTTCTGGTCACGCGTCGTTATTATGTGAAGGCAAACTATATGCGCGCTAGACTCGGTATAAGACAGAGCCTCCCATCATTATTTGGCTTATCGCACGCATGTCACTTATTTCCACCCTAAATCTTTTCTAAACCTATCCTATAATTCTACATCTATCGCAATAGAGTGTGATCTATTTGCCGGACGCATATGTTAGAGACGCTGTCGCTAGGGCTGGCGATCTCCGAGCCAAGATCCTGCCAGAGTCAGAGGGCTGAGGTTAGGAATCGGTGGCTTAGAGAGCGGCTCGAAAGCTATCTGCCTGATCTGATGAAGCGAGAGGGTTTCGACATGTGGGTCGTCTCTGCCAGAGAATACAATGAGGATCCGGTGATGATGACGATGCTTCCGGAGCCCTACATGTTTGCACGACGGCGAACAATACTGCTATTTACGCTTCAAAAGGATGGCTCCGTCGAGCGGCTGACCTTCGCAAGGTATGGTATGAGTGACTTCTACAAGACTGTCTGGGATCCGGAGAAGGAGGAGCAGTACGATTGCCTCGCCAGGGAGATCAAGAAGAGAAAACCGAAGGTCATCGGCGTAAACTTCTCGGAGACCTTCGCATTCGGAGACGGCTTAACCCATGGTGAGTATGGCCAACTTGTGAGAGCCCTGGGGTCAAGGTACTCTAAAAAGCTCAGGGGAGCGGAGAGACTTGCCGTTGGGTGGTTGGAGCATCGAATACAGTCCGAGCTCGACGCCTACCCTGGGATCGTATCAATCACACACGCAATCGTAGAGGAGGCATTCAGTAACCGAGTTATACTTCCTGGTGTCACAACCACCGAAGACGTCGCTTGGTGGATGCGCCAGACAATGGTCGACCTCGGACTTCAACCTTGGTTTCCACCCACCGTCGACCTCCAGGCACTAGGCCAAATTTATGATCAGCCTGCAACGAGGACTCTAATCAAGCCTGGGGATCTGCTCCACTGCGACGTCGGCTTCTACTACCTCGGTCTCGCTACAGATGTGCAGAGAAATGTCTATATTCTGAAGTCAGGGGAGAGCGATGCTCCCGAAGGGCTCGTATTAGCATTGAGAAATGGAAACAGGCTTCAGGATATTCTCGCTGAGGAGATGATTGAAGGACGTACAGGGAATGAAGTGCTTAAAATCACCAGGGAGAGGGCGATTGCCGAGGGAATCACTCCTTCCATCTACACTCACCCCTTGGGGACCCATGGCCACGCGGCTGGGACTACAATAGGTCTTTGGGATAAGCAGGATGGTGTTCCTGGCGCCGGTGACTATCCGCTTCATGACGCCACCTGCTATGCAATAGAACTCAATGCAAAGTCGATTGTCCCCGAGTGGAGCAAACAAGAGGTTAGGATGAGTCTAGAGGAGGATGCCGTATTAGCAAGTGGTAAGCTCACTTGGCTGAGTGATAGGCAGAAGAGGCTCTATCTAGTCTAGTCATAGAGGAACCTTCCATGCCTGGAGCTTAGTTCCAAACTGTTTTTCTCTGCACCTACCTCGCAGCGGCCGACTACCTGGACTCCCACTCCAAACTTCTCCACGATGCTCAAGACTTCATCTACAGCCGAAGGCTCAACTATGAACTCAAACCCAATACCGGTGTTGAAGTCTTGGTACATCTCCCTCCACTCCACCTCAGCCTCACGCTGGATCAGGTTAAAGATCGGGTCAGGTTCGGGTAGGCTGTTCTTGATGTAACGGATATTATCTCCAACGCGGAGGCACTTGGTCTGGCCGCCCCCGGTGTTGTGGGCCATACCGTGTACTTTGCTGCCTATCTTTCTCAAAACCTCCGTAGCTATAGGGGCGTAGAGTCGAGTGGGTGAGAGAAGCGCTTCTCCAATCGTCATTCCAAGCTCCTCTAAGTAATTCTCAACCCTGAACTTCCCAGTATACCTTCCCCCATTTGGGTGGGATATTTCAGGATACTTCTCCACGTAAGTTGGCGAAAGAAGGCATGTCCTCGCAAGGGTATGGCCGTTGCTCATGATCCCACTGTTTATTCCCCGTTCATATCTGATCCTCCCGCCACTTCTTACGCCAACGATTACATCACCCGGCTTGATCCTTTTGCCCGTGACGACTTCATTAAGTCGTACACGGGCGTAGATGGTCACGCAAACATCCAAGGTCCTTAGAAGATCAGGAAGATCAGCGGTCTCGCCCCCTGCAAAACCGATCACCATTCCCTCCCCTTCAAGAGTTTTCTTACATTCAGTAAATCCCTCAGCCAAGGAGGTGAGCATCTTCACTCGTTCTATGCCTAGGGTATTGAAGGCGATGTAATCGACGAAGCTAACAGGATCAGCACCAACGCAGAGAACATCATTAATGTTCATCCCCAACGCATCCTGTGCGAGCCCACCGAATTTTGAAGCGTCGCCTGTCTCCCGATACATCAAGTAAGCCTGAATGGGTTTACTCCCAGCAGAGTCGGTATGTAACACAATCCCCATCTCGGGGTCGGCAGGGTCGCGCTGAATAACACAGAAGGCACCTGGGTAGAGATTATCTATAACATCCTTGAAACGTTCGATCCCAGGCTTCTCGACGTCTACTCCAAGCTCCTTGTACCGGGACACCGCGAGTAATCTCCTAACAAGAAAAATGTGTGGCTTCGCATAAGAGGGTTAGGTCACAATGGGAATGTCAGTAGTCTCCTTAACCGAGTCGAAGACCATGCACGTCAACGTCTTTGATATCCCCTGAACTGTCCGTAGTTTGTCCACAACAAACCTGCCAACGGCGGCGACGTCTTTTTCCCTCACCTTAATTAGAAAATCCCAGTCACCTGCAATTATGTGGACCTCCTGAACCTCTGGAAAACGACCCACCTTCTTCGCCGTCTCACGTTGATCGAGGTCCTTATCGACTCCTGGTGGACGATACGTGAAGCTAGCGAAGATGAAAGCCGTTGTAGGGCGACCAAGCTTCCCCGCGTCGAGTATCGGTTTATAGCCTTTGACTACTCCCGAGTCCTCAAGCCTCTTGATCCGGCTGTAAACAGTCGTGATGGGAGAATCAATCGATGCGCTAATATCCTTAGCTGAGACTTTAGCGTCCCCCATAAGCATCATTAGGATCTCGCGATCCTTCTCATCCAGACTTACTGATGACATTAGAAATAATACAAAATATTAATACTATTTAAGTTTTATTTCGTAAGATTTACAGCATTCTATGGAATAATTTTATATTTCAGCTCTGAAACCCGTATTCCTTATTGCCGGAGCAACCCGAAATGGAAAAAGAACAGCTACAGACACATCTACAGGCAAGATACAAGGACATCAAGAAGCCTGAGATCCGATCGGTCATGAAAATACAAGATGAAATCCTATCCGCCTTACGCGATTACCTTAGAGGCATCGAGTTCATCGAGATTCTCGCGCCAATCATTGGTCCTGCAACTGACCCTGGAATAAGAGGAGCTAGCCAGGTGAGTTTCGACTACTACGGAACCCAATACAAGATCATGAGCAGCATGATCCTCTACAAACAAATGGCGGTGAACAGCTTCGATAGAGTCTTCGCGTTAAGCCCAAACATTAGACTGGAACTTGACGAGACCCGTGAGACCGGACGCCACCTATCCGAGTTCAGGCAGCTAGACCTCGAGGTTGCTAGAGCAAGTTACTTTGATGTTATGACGATAGGCGAAGAGCTGGTCAGCGATGCCGTGAAAAGAGTGAAAATAAATTGCGCTGAGGAGCTCGAAACCCTCGAAAGAGTCCTCGAGATCCCCAAACCTCCATTCAAGAAGATCACACACCACAATGCTATCGAACTCTTAACAGGGAAAGGCTTCGACCTAAACCATGGAGAGGAGATCCCGTGGAACGCCGAAGCCGAGCTGAGCAAGAGCTTCGGTGACTTCTTCTGGCTAATCGATTACCCTAGGTCGGCACGAGGCTTCTACGATAGGGAAGATGAATCACGTCCAGGCATCCTAAGGGACTTCGATCTTTTCTATCCAGAAGGATACGGGGAGGCTATCAGTGGCGGCGAAAGGGAGTACAAATACGAGAATGTTGTGAATAGAATGCTTTCCACCGGCGAGATACCTCATGCTTACAGGTGGTACCTTGAGATGCTCAAGGAGGGAACTACGCCATCAGCCGGCTTCGGCATCGGCGTTGAACGCTTAACACGATATATCTGTGGCCAGGAGTTCATCTGGGAGGCTGTGCCTTTTCCCAAAGTTCCTGGCATTATATCGCCCTAGAAACCATCCCTTTTTCGGGGATCGACCACGTTCATAAAAAAAGATAAAGCTTCAACGGAAAAGACTGGGATAAAAAATAAAATTATCAGAGTAGACTCTTAAGACCGGGATCCTTCTTCTCCAGCTCCCGACACCTGTCGATGGTTTCGAAGGCACGCCGAATGTGGGGTACCGTAATGGAGCCACCCACAATCACACATACATTGAGAGCATCGTATAATTCATTGTCAGATAACCCAAGCTGGATACATCGAACAATATGATACGTAACACAGTCATCGCAGCGCAACACCATACTAGTTGTGAGACCTAGTAGCTCCAACGTCTTTTCATCTAATGCACCTTTCTCATAGGCGCGGCTGTCAAGAGCCCAGAACCTCTTTAGTCCGAGGTGACCACAGTTAAGGATACGGTCATTCATCTCCTTCCTAAACCTTGTGAACTCGTTCAGATCTCTAGCCATTTTCGTTGAACACCTATTCTCCAATATTTTGATGAATTAGGTTAAAGCATTAAACATAAGAAACTATGCTTACGCATACGCGTGCGCATACGCATACACCTCTTCTTGAAGTCCGATGAGAGGAAGGTTTTATTTCACTATGTTATATGGTTCGCTGTGAAGACCATCGCCGAAGGTGACGACGTCCTTCTCTACTTGGACAGGGAACGCACATATCAGATTCACATCAAGATCGGAGAGCAGTTCCATACCCATAAGGGGTTCATCAACCTAGGTGAACTGATAGGGAAACCCTTTGGCGCTACCTTTACAAGCAGTTTAGGTGTCGACTT
Organism: uncultured Candidatus Bathyarchaeia archaeon; assembly: GCA_964537625.1. Lineage (GTDB taxonomy): Archaea > Thermoproteota > Bathyarchaeia > TCS64 > TCS64 > UBA8941. The sequence continues at coordinate 4,254 of CAZIAF010000031.1, read as the reverse complement.
CTATCTACTCAAGCCATTGATCCGAGACAGAGTCCTCAAGACCGATAGAAGAACCCAAGTCCTATACCCGAAGGACATCGGCTATATTCTCTACCAGCTTGGGATCGGGAACGGTTCAACGGTTGTTGAAGCAGGAACTGGGAGCGGAGCCCTCACCATGTCTCTCGCAAATGCAGTTATGCCAAACGGAAAGATACACACCTACGAGATCGATGCCAGAAGCCAGAAGATAGCTGAGAGCAACATCAACCGATCTGGGCTAAGACCATATGTCGATATGAAAATCGGAGACATCACTCAAGGCATAGAGGAGCGGAATGTAGACGCAGTCACCCTCGATATGGCCACACCTTGGCTTGTTATCGACCACGCATGGGAGGCACTCTCAGGCAGCGGTATCTTCCTCAGCTTTAGCCCCACCATTGAACAAGTGATGAAAACAGTCTATGCATTAGAGAAAAAGCCATTCATCGAGATTGAGACCGTAGAGCTAATAATGCGTCGAATCACCGTAGCAGAGAACAAAACTCGTCCGGAGACCCAGATGATAGGTCACTCTGGCTATCTCATAACAGCTAGGAAGGTTATCCCCTAAATTAGCTTATTACGCGACATCAACCTCGCCTAAACCTAAGAACTCGCAAAACCTAGACACACGTGGAGCTCTGATATTAAGAAACTGACAGTTCTAAACTCATTAACATTTAATAAAATAGTCCTAATAAAATGAGATAATCTAAATTTATTAATATATTCTCATTTTATGAGAGAATAACCTTTTAGGGCGATACATTTAAATAATAAAGGTGCCGTAGCCGCGGGCAGCTGGCTCTCAAGGAACGGTAAGGCTGCTTACTCTCAAAACCTGGAGGGGAGGCCGCCCCAACGGTAACGCGGGATGACGCTCGACGCGGCGCGGCTCCTTACTTCTAAAACCCCCATGACTTACGGATAAAACCAACCCCTCACCTCGGAATAATAGGATTAATCAATCTGAAGGGATCCCGAAGCCATTTATTGATTCTAAACTATCAAAAAACAGGGGTACTTCAACCGCTCCTTGACGGTTCCCAATAAGCACACCTAACATGAAAGACACAGGTGAAATCACACACCTGATTTCATTTATGAGGCAATCTGATGACCTATAATTGGTTACACAGAGTCTATATAGGGCTGAGAGAGTGTTGGTGGTTCTCCGATCACGGGTACGGGATAAATCTAAATCTTCACCGGCTCCTTGATCCTTGAATCATATTGTTTGACGAAACGTCGCTTAAGCTCATGAAAGAGATGATGGAGGCTTTCGGTCCTTCAGGGTTCGAGAGGGAGATAAACAGTCTATTCAAGAAGTATATGATGCCTTACTCTGATGAGATAATAACCGACAAACTCGGCTCTATCGGTTTCGTCGCAAAAGGAAGTAGTGACCGTCCTCGGGTTCTCATCCCCGGGCATACAGATGAAGTTGGCTTCATCATCTCAAGTGTAACCGATGAAGGTTTTATTACATTCAACCAGCTCGGCAGCTGGTACGACCAAGTCCTTCTCGGCCAGCGCGTCGTAATAAGGGGAAATAAAGGCGACATCCACGGTATAATCGCCTCGAAGCCACCACACATAATTCCCGAAGAGGAAAGGAAGAAAGTAGTCGAGAAAAAAGATATGTTCATCGATATCGGTGCCACAAACAAGCAAGAAGCTGAGGAGTGTGGCTTAAAGGTCGGCGATCTTGCGGTTCCTTACAGCACCTTTCAGGTCATTCAAGACGGCAAGATCGCGATGGGCAAGGCCTTCGACGACCGAATAGGCGCATTCGTTTTCGCCGAAGCGATCAAGAGAATAAAGAACCAGAACATCGAACATCCAAATGCCGTGTACGGCGTTGCAACCGTCCAGGAAGAGGTCGGTCTTAGGGGCGCCAAGACAATCGCCCACGTCGTCGACCCAGACGTCGCCATAATACTCGAAATAGCCATCGCTGGCGATGTCCCTGGTATCAAACCTCAGGATGCTCAAGCTAAAATGGGTAAAGGGCCGAGTATACTGACTTTCGACGGAGGTATGATACCAAATCAACCCCTAAAAGAATTCGTAATCGAAGTTGCGAAACAGGCCCAAATACCACTCCAGCTCAGCCAGATTAAGGGAGGTACGACTGATGGAGCTTCAATACATGTGAGTAGAGCGGGATGCCCTACAGTCGTCATCGGTGTTCCCACCAGACACATTCACAGTCATTCAGGTCTTCTCAGTCTAAAGGATACGGAGAATACCGTCCGCCTCCTAATCGAACTAATCAAGAGGCTAGACAAGAAAACTGTAGATGGTTTCTCGGCCCTATAACCAAATTATTCGATTACCTTTTTTCCTCTAATATCTTCACCCAGTCAATTTTTAACATCGCTATTATGATTGCAACAAGCAGTATAACGGATATTACTCCGCTAAACATCCCTCCCCCAGCAAAAACATCTTTCAAGTAGTTGAAACTGAAGGCTCCTGCATAGGCTAGGGAGGAGCACATAATGGTCTTTCCAAGGAGCATAGCGATAAACGTCTTCCTAACATCATATTTCATCATCCCGAGGGGTATGAGGAGGAGATCATCTGGCAGTGGAAGTAAGGCGAAGAGAAAAACCGAGAAGGCGCCGTATCGCTCTATCAGCTTCTCCACAGCATCTAGCCTTGAACCATACCTACCCTCAATCACCTTTCTGCCGCCCCAGCCGAGAACATATGAGACCATCTCTCCGATGGTCGATCCCAACCCACAGACAAGACCTAGGAGAAGTGGATTTAAGGTCGCTCCAAAAGCGTAGACCATTAGGGCGAAAGGAATGGGTATGAAGACTGAGACATTTCCAATGATGCAAACCACGAAGGCTCCTAGATACCCATAGATGGAGACCAGCTCCGTCATCCAAGCCCAGACATCCAAAGCCCTCAGCCCAAACCAGAAGGGTGTTAAGCTATATTAGAAATGGATACCTAAAACAATAATAAGTTAGACCATGAATCTCGCATGCGCGAACCGAAAAAAAGTGAAAATATTAGAGTAATTCAGTTTAACCTACAGGAAAGGACCAGCGAAGAACGTCTTTCACAGATTTGTTGACGTACTCACCGCATCTCTGAGCAATGTTAGTTGAAGTGATTACTCCATAGATGACCTCTCCCTTTACAACTGGTAACCGCTTAACACCTTTCTTAGCCATTAACTCAGAGGCCTTGATGAGGTCTTCATCCGGATCAACGGTATACAGAGGCATCGACATGATCTCTTTCAACACAATGTTCTTTGGATCCTTTTCCGCTGCGATGACTTTGCTGACGATATCCCACTCGGTGACTATACCTCTTGGCTTTCCCTTCTCCAATACGATAACGTATCCCTTCTTCGAGTCGTCTAAGGCTTTCGCGGCCTCGACAACAGAAGAACCAACGTCTAATGTAGAGAACTCTTTGTCCATGTAGTCCTTAACATAGTATGACATTATGACACCAGAATAGTATCGAGGAGTCGGTAAATATACATCTTACCTAATGGTTGTGGCGCCGGGGGAGGGATTTGAACCCACGCGAGCAAGGCTCACGGACTTAGCAGGCCCGCTCCCTACCAGGCTAGGAGACCCCAGCGCTCGGCTCCCTGATAAATGGGTACCGCGTAAAAGCTGACCTCCCTCCCATTTTAAGGCTTTCTAGCCCTAAACTAAGATTCGTTTTAACTTCGTATGATGAAGCCAATCAAAAAGACTCTGAATGATATCAACATGAAGACCATCTCCATCAAAAACGATTTTACAACATAAACCTAGCTCACTAGAGCGCATGCTTGGTTCAAAATTCTTTTCTGTAAGGTTTCTCTAAGGATTACTGTGGCGGTTATGGAATATGAGTCCCTAGAAGTGCTCTTCAACCAGTTAAACCTCAACCACATCAAAAACCTACTCATGAGTGCATACCACGGCTCCGGCGCAGGAAGACCACCCTTCAATCCACTCGAACTGCTCCGCTTCAAGATCATATACTATCTGAAGGGCTACCGCTCCCAGAGAGCCCTAGAAAGAGAAGTCAGAGTAAACACGAGAACCAGGACACTCTGCGGCTTCAAGGAGAAGCTCCCAAGCCACTCCACCATCGTCAGGTTCGAACACAGGATAGGCCCCGAAAGGTTGAAGAAACTCGCAGGAAGCCTAATAGACGACCTCGTCGAATGCGGCTTCATAAAAGGCTTGAAGGTCGTCCTCGACT
>CAZIAF010000030.1:0-17101 GCA_964537625.1 uncultured Candidatus Bathyarchaeia archaeon | reverse complement strand
CACTCTTGTCACGTCCGCTAATAAGGGTGCTGTATTAAAAAGCTAAGTAAAAGCCTCTTCCTTCAGAATCTTCTTGTTCAACGATTCGACATCATATAAAGGCGTATTCCTTTTTTTATCAAGAGGACGAGCGAATTTTTTCTCTGTCGAAGTCCTATGCAGTGTATTCATTGTGCAGAATGGGATAATCTTCCCATTAGGAGTAGCATAATGCACAACACACCGTTGAACACGCTCAAGGTCAAAGTTATATGGGTCCATAAAGTGCATTGAGCTAATCATCACCATTTTGTGATGAAGGTCACTAAGACTATCATAGTTGCCATTTTTCATTATGGGAAGCAGATACTTACTGAAAATGCCTATTTTGACGTTCTTCATAACGCCCGAGATTGCTGATGCTTTTGCTGTGGTTGTTTTCCCAGATTCAAGTCTTGTATTTGCCTTGTTGATTGAGGAAATTAATCCTTCAACGTTGAGATATTTCGAGATTAACTCTACTTGATCGTTTTCCATTATGAGGTATGTTGCCATCCCACAGTGAGGATGAGCACTGAAGTCTACATATTCTTCATTCTTTAGATGGCTGATAAACTTCGCAAATGGCACAGGTGTAGGTACAGGGAACCAGTCACTTTCCTTTATCAAACCATTCGTTTGTTCGTTGATTAAACGTATTAGGTCAGGTATAGTAACGCGCATCTGTGCTCGTTTTTTTGTATCAATACGTCCTGTGATAGCAACTGGTTGAAAATTTACGCATCTGACGACATCACGATTTTCTATTGCGAAACGAATTATGTCTCCAACTTGATCGATATTTACTCCACCAACTAAGACGGGAACAAGCACAACACTATGGAAACCCGCTTTCTTCAGGTTCTGAAGAGCACGTCTCTTAATTGGTAATAGATCAAATCCTCTGGTTATTTTGTAGGGCTCAGGAGTCACACCATCGAACTGTAGATAAACTGTACTTGCACCTGCTTCTTTCAAAGATTTGCAATAGTCTACGCTTTCTGCCATCTTAATGCCATTAGAGTTTATCTCAACGTGAATGAATCCTATATCTCTCGCCATATTGATTAGCTCAGATAAGTCTTCTCTTACTGTGGGTTCTCCTCCACTAAATTGAAGTCCGGAAGGAGCTACTGGTCGATTATTTCTAAGGTTCTCTAACATCTTTTTTATCTCTTCTTTCGTGGGCTCATAGAGGTACCCTGCAGCCCCAGCGTGGGCGAAACAGATAGGACATCGAAGATTGCATCTATTCGTTATGTCGATTATTGCTAAAACAGTATGGGATTTATGCTCGGGACATATGCCACAATCATATGGGCAACCCAGCTTCGTTGAGACACCAGGATTTTCTAATTTTGTTCCTGCATAAGCATATTTTTCTGCTCTAATATATTGGTCATAGTCACTCCAATACAGATCCGACCATTCTCCATGCTCTGGGCAAGTTTTTCGAATGTAGACTTTACAATTTTCCTGGAATATCTCAGCAGATATTACCTTCTTGCATTTGGGGCATAGGCTATTGGTGTTTTTTATTATATTCATTTTTTATGCCCACGTGACTATATTTTTTTTTAAACAATCCCATCTGTTAAGAGTGTTCCTGTAATTTTATTATTATGCATATGCAAATTTAAATATGATTTTTGAAGATGTTTAATATCTCTAGAATACTTCAATATCGATTATGATTCATTAAAAAATCTCATCTACTTTTCTTTTCGTTTCTTTTGATAGGCCAAGAGTAGTCAAACTTATCGCATCTTTTTCGAAATTATCCTCGGCAAATGCCTTTATTGACTCATTAGTTACATAATTTATTCCTTCAATAACCTCCGTCAAGGTTTTTGGAATTCCTCGTCTAAGAGTAGATACACCTAGTTGATGCATTCGATTTTCCAGATTTTCTGAACGAAGGACGGTTAAACCAACTGTTTTGTGTTTTATTTTTTCCAATTTGTTTGCTGATAATCCTCTTTTCATATTTGTGATTTCTTTCAACTCTACTTCAATTAGTTTTTTAACGAATTTGTCTTGTGCGCCAGCCAAAACAGTGAATAAGCCAGCGTCCTGTAGTGAGTAGTTTGAACTAAATATTGAGTATGCGAGACCTCTTTTCTCCCTTATTTCCTGGAACAACTTTGAACTTGCGCCTACGCCTAGATATGAAGAAATTAATTGGAGTACATCTCTCTGGCTGTTTTTATAAGAGGTTCCCTTAATTGTTAATGCAACTTGTACCTGGCTTGACTTACGAGATATATTTTTTTTAATGGAGTTAAAAACGGGCGTCTCTCTTACATTATTACTCGATTTATTTTTTGATAAAAAGTTCTTTTCGACTGTTTCAACTAGTTTATTGTGCTGGGTTTTGCCAACCGCTGTAACAACCATCTGGTTTGGCACATAGTTTTCACTAAAGTAATCTTTTATGGTTTTATGATCCAATTTATCAAGTGTCTTTTTCTCTCCAAGAATTGGATGGGCTGCTTTATTTGCATCCCAAGCAGTCTCAAAATAGAGATCATGTATAAGATCTCCCGGATCATCGTCTCTACTATCGATCTCTGATAGGACAACGGTTCGCTCCATTTCAATATCTTCTTGGGTAAGAAGTGGGTTTACAACCATATCAGATAGCACATCAACAGCGAGAGGCAGATCCCGACTCAACACCCTAGCGTGATAACAGGTCATGTCTCTATCTGTGAAAGCATTTAGATACCCACCCCTCTCTTCAATAATAGTTGATATCTCTTTTGCGTTCCTCCTCTTTGTCCCCTTGAAGAGAAGATGTTCGAGGAAATGAGAGCACCCTCTATGTTGTTCCTCTTCGTCCCTTGACCCTGTGTTTATCCATATTCCTATCGATGTCGACTTAGATTCAGGAATATCCTCTGTAACTACAGTAAGACCATTTGAAAGCCGTGTTGTACATACATCCTTCGATGCGCTCATTGTGCGTTTTAATATACCATATCTTATATTTCTTGGGATTTACGAGTTTTTCCTATATGTTCATATATTATATACCTTATTTTTTAATCTAATATATTGCATCTTAGTAACCTCAAGAAAAAATGTAACTTTGAATAAAGAATCGATGTTATTTTACTTGGATCAGTTAATATTATAAGGATATTCGATATGCCTTAAAAATAATATACCTTCAACAATTTGGACAATTTTATTATCTCAAGATGAATTTTTTCTTGAAGAGATAATATTCGCAATATTTTGTCCTTCATCTGTAAGTTTGAAAGTAAGATCTTGCTCAAATACCCATCCGAAGATTTTGAATATTTTTGTACGTAATGTAGGTGGTTTAATAGTTATTTCGAAAAGTGGCTTTTCTGAATGAGACACATCCGGCCAAGAGTATATCGCTAATTTTTCGCGATCAACTGCTAAATGCTTTCTGAGCTCTGAGTAAGTTAGTACTCCTCCATAATTATACAAAATAAGCAATATCTTAGATGTGAAGTAGAGATCTTCAATCTCATGAATGATTTCGGGTGTTAAATCAGCTAACTTTGGTATATTTTTAGGGAGTTTATTATCTATAAAGATAGAAAGGTTTTGACCTACATTTAATCCTGTTTCTGATAAACACCAAAGATCAAAAGTATACCTGTCCTCATATCGTGATACAATTGGTTTCCCACGCTCATTCATCTTAATAATTAGTTTTGCGTTCTGCAGAGAGACTAGCCAAGCATTAATCTCCTTTTTATTAATAACAAGACCCCTTTCTTCTAAAACCTTCTCTATATCGTGGGTTGTTAAATGTTGATATCTTTTATTATCCATAAATACCTTGAAGATATACCGCGCATTCTTACTATGCAAAGGTTTCAATGGACCTTCAAATAGTAAATCCAAGGTATCAAAAGATTTTTTTCCTTCTTCTTTCATAGCTGGGACCCTCATACAATATTCAGTATTTTTCTGAATATTAAAAGTCTTTTTATTGATGCTCTTGATAGGTTAAAAGCATGAGAATCTCATATGTTTTCTTTAATTATTATTGTATAATGAAAGTTATTAGGTTATAAGATGTCTATAAGTTAAAATATAAATATTAAAATTATGTCACAATAAGATTAAACAAAAAATAAGGTTTTTCTTTTGATTACCCTTTTTTTTCTAAACTTAAACGTAATGCGATCAATATGTCACTTACCATCGCTTTAAAGTCATAATCAGGTTTCCAACCCATTCTTCACGTGTAATAGAGTCACCTATATTCTTAGGCCAAGATTCGGCTATTGCTTGTATTTAATCGAGCGCGCGCTTCTCAGCTCTTCACATCCACCTTCAGTAGTTGCATCAACAATAGCCGTAATAGATGTCCTCGAAAAAGAGCCTCAACACGTAAAGACTCTGGAAAAACACAAATTATTTCAAAAAGCTGTAGATGATCTTGGCTTTGACACAGATATGTCACAGACTCCGATAATACCAATAATAGTCGGAGAAAGTCACATAGCAAAAATGTTAGCGAATAAACTCTATGAAAAAAACATATTCGTCGTACCAATCGTCTTCTCAATGGTAGCAAGTAACAAATGGCGAATCAGAGTTCAGATGAGTACTAAACTAAATAAAGAACTATTTGATGAAGTCATCTCAAAAAATGGAAATGATTGGTAAAGAAATGAAGATATTTTGATGATTATTTAAATTATTTTTATATTTTGTCTCATTTATCTAAAACATATTCCATTTTATTTAAAAAAATCCGTGATCAGTTTACCACTTCTCTGCTTTAAGACTTCAGTACACTGTTGAGGAGTTAAAGCTTTGAACTCATAACCAAGAGAGACCAGAATCTGAAGTGCGCCATCAGCTAAAGCGGGAGCTACAAGGATCGCCCTTACCTTTTGACTTGAGTCAACATTGATTACATCAATGTATTTCTTTAGTTGAATCACGGCCTTTTTTGTCGCTTTAACTCGCTTTAACTCGATGACGGTTAAAATATTATTTTTATCGACACCTAGTATATCTATGAAGCCTGGATCAACAGGACGTTCGCTAGTTATCGGCCTGAATCCCTCCTCGAGTAGAGAGGGTTGAAAAAGTATAGCTTCTTGCATGTCACTTTCAGTTGCATAAAGTGTAAACTCTCCAGCATCTCTGAGATCGAGGACCGACACCATCTTCAAATCGGTGAAAGTGATAATCATGATCTCGTGATCTTTTCGCCGGAAGACCCTAATCACTAAATTATCCTTCCCTAACCTCGTTTGGAAGAGGCTTCCAGGCGGCTGCCAGTTCACAGGAGAATATTCTTTTGGGCGATGGATTAAGGTGGAGCCATCTGATTTAAAGAGCGCAAGTCTTTCACCCGAGCTAAGGTTTGAGCTCGCCCGCCCGTTATACTTTACAGTGCATTTTCCGGCGATTATCACATTCTTTTTATGAGAGATTCCGGATTTGATTACATTATACCCTTCTTCAAGTGACGGTGTATCCAAGACAACTTGTCGTATTTGTTTCTCCAATTTCTTAGCCTACGCTAGTTACAATTGTGGTCCAAGGCGCATTCATCTTCGCATCTGTAAGCTTCAGATCCTCTGTCGCTCCACTCATCATGAAAGTATTATGGCCTGGATATAGCCTATCAGGTTTTTCAGCGATTAAACGTTTAATACTATTCTTCCACTCGAAGAGATTGAATCCGGGTCCGTTAATGAATCCTAGTTGACCAGTCGTTGAGGCAATATCTCCAGTAAAAATCGATGTTTCCCCATCTTTCTCAATTATTTTTAATGAGATGCATCCTGGCGTGTGACCTGGTGTATGTAATACATCAAAACTAGTATCGCCAACTTGTATTTTGTCTCGGTCTTCAAGCAAGCCATCAAGTATTACTGCATGAAAACTTAGTCCCCTCTCTCGTGCCATATCCATTAAAACATTCTCATCTAAATTGGTAATCGAGGTGGCCTCAAGTTTATGTGATAGTAAATGACACTTAGTTAATTGCTTGAATTCTTGAGCGCCTCCAATATGATCAAAGTGGCAATGGGTCAAGAAGACAAATTTAACTTTATTCGGGTCGAATCCATCATATTTAATGTTATCGATGATTTGATTTACACCCATCCCGCCGCCTGTATCGATAAGTGCAAATTCATCACCACAATTCACTAGATAAACATTACAATCTCCCGCCGCGGAAATTCCATAAGCTGAGCCACCGACTAGATGAACAGAGTCAGTAAGTTTCATTGAAATCGACTAAAATAGGACTTCAGAAGTTAAAAAAGAATGTCTCTTTACACAATTCTTCATAGACATGATCATTGTCCAAAGTCTTACTTCGATCCTCCGATCCACATTTAATTGCCACATTCGTTTTTCAACAAATATACAAACTGTAGAAAAAACCTTTCAAGGATCGAAGATAGATCGACACCCATTACCTAGACCTTATAAAAAATATACCTTCGAGATTATAGCTTCAAAACTTATCCCTAAAAAGAAAAAATTATTTTTTTTTAGGTTTGTGGATTTTCGTCTTTGAATTTATCAAGCATCTTTGGGAAATATTTAATGTTAAACTCGTCCATTTTATCTGGGTGAGTTAACTTGACGTGAAAACGTACTCCTCCTGGACTAGCCGACTTTCTTACGCAGTAGGGGCAATTATATTCATTTATTTGAGCGCTCAAATCACACTCCCCGATACATTATTGTAATTAGAATTATAATAGTTTTTATAACTAAAAGAAATTTCGAATGAGATTAAAGCGAGGATTTAATAAGATATTTAATTTTAAACCATCTAGGTGGGGCTACTTGAGCAAAGAAGAATCAAAGATAATGTGGCTAACATGTCCAGACTGCGGATCAAAGATCGGGATAATGTTATCAGTAGGTAAAGGAACAGTTATTTCTCATCGAACAGAAGAAGAGACGCCTGTGGCATGGCCTCCGTCAAGCATCGAGGAAAAGCTCAAGGCAGCAGGCGTAGATATTAGCCTCCTTAATTTTGAGGAGGGAGAAGAGGCGACCTTAGTCAGTCCAAAAAAATTTCTTGGTGACCTATGGGGGCCAATTAATGATGCTATACGAAACCTAGGTGGGACATGGATTAGGGAAGGCAGAGAAAGCCGTTGGGAGATCAGAAAAAACATTTTAGACTAATAAATCTACTAAAACCTTCTTTTTTAAGGTATTTTCATTGAATAAATGGTAGGATAAACAACCTTAAAACATAGAAGAAAAATCCAATTCTTTATCAGAGAAAATACAAATACATTATACTGTGCAGTCGATAATCGCCATCTTAACGGATCTGAAGATTGTTATCCCAACTCAGAACGACGCTGATAGCTTATCGCAGGATGGGTATGGCACACGTAATAGAGGCTTGTTAATACTTCAACCCTTCGAGGCACTTTATCTCGTTGAGAAGGAGAGGCTGACAATTATTGATGAGCAAAGAAAAAATAACATTTCCTTCCAGGAACTTCTAAATAAAAGCCTCGGGATAGATCCTCTTCTTTGGACAAAGTATGTTATCTATAGAGACATAAGAAGTAGAGGTTTCGTAGTCAAAGGAACTGAAAAGGATGATGTGAGTTTCTTTGTGTATGAAAGAGGATGCTACAAGAGTAAATCTTCGAGCTACCATGTCTATACTATCTACGAAGGAATGCCTGAAACCATTGGACACTTAAAAGATACTCTTGAGCAAACTAAAGTGTCTGGTAAAGAACTTAAACTGGCAGTAGTTGATCGTAGAGGTGAGATAGTTTATTACAGCTTAAATGAAATAAAATTCGACAACCTACTTTCGGAGTAAATTTATCAAGTCCCCTTGTTTCACTTTTATCTGTTCACCTGTTCGCATATCTCTTACAGTTACATTACCTTCCAATAATTCCTTTTCGCCAATGATGACCACTTTCCTCACGCCTTTCTTAGCAGCATACTCTAACTGTTTCGATAGGCGCCTCATTAATAGATCAATAAGGGTTGGTATTCCTGCTTTTCTAATATCCTGTGAGATACAAATTGCCTCCCTTGTTACTTTGTTGGAGATAGCTGCGACGAGAACATCGACCCCGAGTTCAACCTTGTCAAACCCACCCTTAATCTCAAGAAGAGGCACTAGTCTCTCTATTCCAAGCGATATTCCAGTAGCCGGTGTGGATTCGCCTCCAAATAAGCCAATAATCTCATCGTACCTTCCACCTCCTGCAATACTCCCGTAGTCCTCGTATCCTTTTGCAGACACCTCGAATACCGGTCCAGTATAGTAATCTAGTCCTCTTGCAAGACTTAGCTCTACGACTAGGTACTTGGAGTAACCAAAGGCTTCAGCATACTCGGAGATTGCCCTCAAGGCTCGACAGCCCTTCACACCTGCAGCATCATCCTTTAACCATATCTCAGCTTCTGCGAGAATTTCTCTAGGAGTACCCTTTACACCTAATAAATCAAGGAGTTTGATTACTGAATTTTCATTAATCGAGATCGATGAAAGCTCCTTTATGACACCGTCCCTTCCGATCTTCTCAAGTTTGTCAACGGCTCTGATTATTTCTGGAACCCGATTTATCGGCATACCCGTGAACTTAATGAATCCCTCAAGTATTCTCCTATCATTAAGCTTAATGACGAAACCATCGAAGCCCAACCTCTTTAAGCAGTCGACAGCGGCTGCAAGCACCTCAGCATCTGCGATGGGATCGCTAACTCCAACAATGTCTGCGTCAGCTTGCCAGAACTCACGGAATCGTTTCTCACTCGGATTCTCGTATCGCCAGACAGGACCAATAGCATAGCGTTTGAAAGGCATCTGTAACTCTCTACGCGTCGCCACCACACGCGCTAGACTCGTAGTCCATTCGAACCTGAGTCCCAATTCCCTATCCGCCTTATCTTTGAAATAATAGATTTGATTGATTACCTCTTCCCCACTCTTTACCTTCAATAACTCCCAGCTCTCAAAAGCCGGTGTCCCGAGAGGCTCGAAACCATAGGTCTCGTAGGCCTCACGAATCCTGTCTAGAACCCAATTTCTCTTCAACATATCTTTGGGGAGAAAATCTCTAGTCCCCCGAGGCGGTTGGTACATAATGACCGACAGTAAATCGAGTTAGACCCTTGAAAAAGGTTCCGCGCCTTTAGTTGCCTAACGTTTTCATCTTAACTATAATTGCATTTTCTATTGATAAACTTGTTAATCTATCACATGTTTACGCGCTAAATCTAATCAGTTTAAAAAATAATTAATTGATACGATTGCTAGAAGGGAAAAATAACATTGTTGGGGGTTAGAGGTTTTACTTGAATGCGCCTCTTAGGAACGGATACAGATCTTCAACCTGCTCCTGAACCATCGTCTGATAATACTGATACAAAATACTCACTGCTAGTAATGCCCCCATTCCACTACCGAAGACGCCGAAGAAATCTGAGATCGCAGCTAGAGCCCCGACTATAGCTCCGCCAATGATTGTGATTGTTGGTATGTACCTGTTCAGCAGTGAAACTATCGGTTGTTTTGTTCTACGGAATCCTGATATCTGCATCCCTGACTCAAGGAGTTGATTGGCCATATCCTCAGCGCCGAGACCTCCGATCTCCAACCAAGTTATACTGAAAACAATACAGAAGACTATTACAATTAATGCATAAACCATTGCTCTGATGGGTGCGCTCATAACTCCTTGAAAATTCTGCGGCGATGTGAGGTAGTAGACAAGTCCACTCGTCGGGTGTAATCCGTTTTGAGTCGAGTTATATGTTCCAATCCAGTTTAGCCAAAAGTTGTCGTTCGCCATGTTCCATCTGCTCCATATGAACTGACCGAACATCTGTACATTTGCAAACATTGCATAGGCGAGTATGACCGGGATATTTGAGACATATAGTAATTTGATGGGCATTCTACCCCGATAGCCCCTATATGAACTGTGACTTATTGGCAGTTCTACACGCATTCCCTCAACATAGATAACGAATAAGAAAACCGCGATGGTTGTGAAGAACCCTATCATATCAGGGGCACCGCTGGGTCTGTAGAACCAATTAACAACTGGCATTCTCATCCACATGCCCTGGAATAAGGCGATAATTGCTCCCCAAGCTCTGCCATCGTAGTTGATGAAACTGAAGCTCATCCACCAGATGTTTTGGGTAATACCGGCTACGATGAAGAGACTTATTCCGCTTCCGATACCCCAACCCTTCTGGACCAATTCATCTAGCATCATAATTATGATTCCTGCGACGAGTAACTGAGCGAAAATTATCAATGATTTATTGAAAGTGACTACACCATATTGGCCGCTGATTATGTAGAGTCCTGCTTGAACTATTATCATCACTATAGAGAAGAATTTACTTGCAGTAGTGAATAGTCCACGGTCCTCTGAGCTTGAACGATCGAAGGATATAATATCAGACCCTGCGAGGAGTTGAATAATCAAGCCAGCGGTTACAATAGGTCCTATACCGAGCTCCATTAGAGTTCCTTTACTCGATGCGAAGATGACTCTCAGATAGTTTAATTCATTTCCTGTACTAGCAGGAATTCCATAAAGTGGAGTCTCAGTCATTATAAAGTAGATTAGAAGCGCCAGAAGAGTCCAGATGAGCCTATTTTGAAAACTCACCTTTTTCTGGGGTGCCTTTACCTCAGGGATTACTCGAGATATAGGCTTGAAGAGCTCAAGGAAACGCAAGGCTATCACTCTACTACAGAGCCGCCAACTTTCTCTAATTTACTTTTAGCAATAGCGGATGCGAAGTCAACTCGGATTTTAAGAGCTGTTCTAACAATCCCTCTGCCTAATAGCTTTCCTATACCCAGCTCGCTGAGGTTAAACTCAGTGCCGTCTTTGACAAGCTCTAACCCTAATATTTTTCCCGCCAAATCTTCAAGTTCGCCGACATTGATAGTTGCGAGCATTGGTTCGAGCATGGATGGCGGTACGAAACCTATTCGTCTGAACCTGTTAGGATTATACTTAACGGTTTGGATCCAGAAATGCTTGTGGCCTCCGGCGAATCCCTTTCCTCCTCGGCTGCCAGACTTGCGGTGTTGGCCAACCTGACCCCATCCGCAGTATCTCGATCCGCGGTATTTTCGTGTTCTTCTCAGATCGTGAGGCATTTTATTCACCTTTTTCTCCTTTAGCACATCCTCTTGATTAGCTCATTGATTGCTTCTCCCCTATATCCAAGTTCACCATGGTCGTTGTAGGGGCGTTTTACTGTTCGTTTAAAACCTTTTTTAGGAGGGTGCATCCTAAAGAAGGGTTTCACACCATTTATATGGCTGAACTCTAATTCACCTGTTTGAATAGCCGTTGCTATTTTGTCCAAACTCTCGTATCCAAGCTCTTTAATAGCAGCATTGGTTATTTTTTCGTCGCCAATAAGTTTTCCTCTCTTTTCGAGTAAGAAATTAAGGGTCTCAATTGTGGGTTCTCCCCAAGTAACGTAATCCTTTACTTTTCTTAGCATTCCGAGGTATGAAGGACTCTCCCTGATTATTGTTGCGTAGTTATTTTTTTCCATCCTCAACATTGTAAGAGTTGCTTCGACGGTTTTCTTAGCATCAACTCCGCCTCTTATACGGACGACAAAAAGTGTTTTTGTTGTCATATTACATTGACCACTCCTGAGGAGTCATGATTTTGCTGGTTTGTTTTAATGCTTCGAAGGTTGCTAATGCGAATGATGTGGTTGTGGTTGTTGTGCCTGTTGCTTTAGACCAACAGTCCTTGATTCCAGCTAATTGAAGAACGGCCTTTGCGGTATCACCTACTACTAGACCTAAACCTTGAGGCCCGGGGAGGAGAGTTAAAACGACGCTTCCAGCCTTTCCCTTAACACGGAAGGGTAATGAGTGATTCTCACCACAGCCACACTCCCAACTTCCACATCCTCTTTTAATTGGATAGAGGTTAAGTTTTGCTAATCGTATTCCTTTCTCGATAGCATTTCTTACTCTCTTCGCTTTTCCAACACCTAAGCCA
Organism: uncultured Candidatus Bathyarchaeia archaeon; assembly: GCA_964537625.1. Lineage (GTDB taxonomy): Archaea > Thermoproteota > Bathyarchaeia > TCS64 > TCS64 > UBA8941. Next base: position 5,075 of record CAZIAF010000030.1, on the reverse strand, counting down.
ATTAACCCATTTCCATTACCAACAGCGACTACAGCGCGGAACCTACTATTCTCACCAGCATCAGTCTGCTTTTGGACCATGGTTATGTCAATAACCTCATCCTTGAGGTCCTGTACTAGAGAATCAATTATTTCGACTTCCCTTACCTTGTAACCTTCTCTGAAGATGTCTTGTATGGAGGTGATCTGGCCCTCTTTGACCATCTTTCCGAGCTGTGTACGGGGCACCCAATCTTCTAAGGATGGACCCTCTCGATTATATTCTCTGCTCACCTTTTCCAATCCTCCTGGATCTTGGTCTTAGTCTCCTCGAAATGCTCTGAAATTAATTCTGGTCTCAATCCTCGACGGAGGTAAATTGAGAATAATTTCTCATAGTCCTCTGGCTCAATCTTTTTTGCATATTTTGAGATATCCCCACCATTGAGTCTTTCAGGTGGTGGGATAACGTCACTATCACATGGAACATCCAAGCCAGCATCAATGGCGCCTTTAACTACGGCGAAAACTTTCGAGCCTTTTGTTGGTCTCTTTAGACCTATGTCTAAATAAGCGGTCTTAATCCCTGCCTTCATGGCTTTGAATCCGGCTATGAAGCCAAGTAGATATCCTGCAGGTATGCTCTTTCCGCTAGCTTGCCAGCCATATTTACTGATTAATTCGTTAGAAGTAGCTTGAGTGAGGATAATGTCACCTATCAATTCAGCTTTTGCGATTTGAACGAGTATACCTTTGTTTGAAGCTCTGACGACAAATCTTGGATTCTCTGAGGTAGCAAGTATTCTACGTGCCTGATAGTCAGTTTTTTGTTGTCTCCTTCGTCTATACGGGAGTCGGTATCGTGCGTTTTTAGCCAAATGAACGTCTCCTTAGTTTTTGTTCGTTTATATGTCTATCTAGTTCTGCAAGACTGCGGAACTCTCCACCCTTCGCTTTCATGTAAAGTTGTCTGTAAGTGTTTACAGTTATCACCCGCTGGTCGCGTAGTTCTGTGAGTTTTTTACGGAGTGCTCGTATGCGATTCATCCAGAGCGTCTTTTCGGATACTATCGAGTATTTTGTACCCTTCTTTGTTCCAGCACCAATACGCCGGCCTGTTCTCTTCTTATTTGCAAGTACTCTAGCACGTCCTCGGCTTGTGTTCTGTACGGGAAGCGCTTTTATGGTGCCCTCTTTTATTAGCTTCTTTATTTCGTTGCGTGTGATCGCACCTTCAACGTCCTCAATCTTTTCTGGATCAATCCAGATACGATTGAGACCAACCTCAAGAACCGCGGCTGCTAGCCTTCTTTGGTTTGTGAGGTTCATTGTTTTTCCTCCTCGAGTTTTTCAAAGTCAGAAGGTTTCGGCTTCTCACCGGGATTGAGTATTTTCACTCCTAGTTTTCCTGCTTCATCTAATATGATTTTTCTTTTCTTTTTCCCAACAGTGGATCCTATCCTCGCAACCTGTGTATTCAAGTTTATTTTTGTGAGGTCTGTCGAGTTATGGATTAGGATTTCCTCCTTTCCGGATGGGTGTAGTCCTCTGACGGAAGCGGGGCCACCCCATCCAATATTAGCGGATTTTGGCCACCCTTTCTCGTTTGTACGCATTTTATTATCGATACCGCGGGGTCTTCTCCAGCGGGGTTTGACCTTGATGTAGCGCCATGACTCGAAGGCTTCGAATTTTGGTCTATGTTGGCTGAGCTTCTTTCTGATTTTTAAAAGTCTTTTTCTGTTTTGGTCGCTCATCATTTATCACTCCTTGCTGTAGACATAGCATCCGTCAAGAAATTTTCTTAGATCTTTATTTCGGATCTTTGCTCTTGTTTGTATGTTTGCGGCTGTTTGGCTGACGTCTTCGATATCGATTCCTTGGATTATGATATCGTCCTGTTTAACAGTTACTTTGGTTTCGCCATGGATTTTTGCGATTCTCGCGCTTCTCTCTCCCACAAAGTTTTCTATTAATACGCTTTTTCCTTGAATTTTTATTCCCATAGGAAAGTGAACGAAGACTATCTTCATTTTGTATGTGAAACCCTGTGTTACACCTTTTATCATGTTTTTTACGTGGGCGCTTATGGTTCCGATGAGTGCCGCTTCAGCTCTACGGGGGTTTTCTACGCTTAGTCTGAGGTTTTTATCTTCTCTTGTTATCTTAATCTTGGTGTGACTAAAGTCCTTGACTATTTTTCCTTTTTCTCCAGAGACGGTAATCTTCCTCCCTTCAAGGGTGAGCTGTACGCTCTCGGGGATTTCGATTATGTTTTCTACTATTTGTATTGTCAATTTGCTCACCTAGTAGACGTATGCTATGACGACGCCACCAACGTTCAGTTCCTTCGCTTGTCGATGGTCGATGATCCCTTTTGGGGTTGATAGTATGACAGCTCCGAAATCGCGACTTGGTAGGAAACGTTTCTCCCACTTCTCCATCTCTTTGATCTTTGTAGAGTATCGCGGATTTACGGCTCTGCACTCATTTATGCGTCCAAATAATTGTACACGGAACTTGCCTTGTCTGCCATCATCAATGAATTCTATCTCGCCAATGTAGCCCTTTTGCTGTATTAGTCTGAGAACCCTGCCCACAATGCCGCTAGCAGGGGTTATTATGCATTCTTTCTTACGCCTGCTTTCGTGGGTCATGATCGTGTTAAGAGCGTTAACTAATGGGTCCATATCATATCACCTGAATTTCCTAAATCCTAGAGCGGGTGCAACCTCTCTGAAGCATTTTCTGCATATGTTGAGGCCATAGCGTCGAATGAGGCCATTATGTGTTCCGCATCTAAGACAAGCTCTGCTGCCTGGCCCTGTAGTTCGTTTCTTTTTTTCACTCATCGGGAGACCTCACCTCAATGCCGAATTTTTGTCGAATAAATTGAATGGAATCCTCTGGGGTTACCTTGTGGTTTTTTCCGATAGTTGCTTTGGCGTGTTTTTTCTTGTCAATGTGATACCCAGAGCGTTCAATTGTAGCCATAACATCCATTCCAGTTATCCCTAAAATAGGGTCGTACCTTGTGCCTGGGATGTCTATGTGTTCCTTGATGCCAAAAGCGAAGTTTCCTCCTTTATCGAAGCTTTTAGGATTAATTTTTTTGCCTACCGCAATAAAAGCCTTTGAAAGAAACTCTTCTGCTTTTTGTCCTCTTAGAGTAACCATACAAGCGATTGGTTCTCTTTTTCGGATGTTGAAGCCCCTTATAGTCTGTTTCGCGAAACGTTGACAGGGTTTTTGTCCTGTCAGCGACTTCATGATGGTTTGGGCGTGGTCGAGAGGGTCACCCGAGGCGCCTACACTTATGTTGACCACGACTTTACCGATCCTTAGAGACCTCATGGGGTTGTTCTCTACGATTTCGGTTGACATTTTATTGACTCTCCGGTAATGATATTAGCGGTTGCGACGTTCCAAGGGGAAAAACATACTTTGTCAATGTGCGTATATCTGTACCCTCTTTTGTTCTTATAGTCGCTGTTTTTTTCCAGCCAGGCTCGTCGCCTAGACCAATTATTATTCCAGTCTCGCCTTGTGACCTGCCACCAGTGATTATAATAAGTAACTGATCCTTGAAGGCGATGTGTTCAACAATCTCCTGTGAAGGAACTTTAATTTTTAATACATCATTGACGTTATAGGTTTTCTCCTTGGAAATGTTGATCGTTCGACCATCGTGAAGTTGTAACTGGACAACGTTATTTCTTAGTGTCGTTTTACCGGTTATACGGCAAAGCTTGAAACTAATTTCATCTCCTTTTATCTGATGGAGTGTGAGTCTTCCACCCTTAGCAGGTAGGAGTCGATAATTCTCATTCGCATCAGGAAGAGATATTATATCCATTAAACCAATTGGAAAACGTTCGTTAAGGCGTGGTTTTCCGTCAACCTTGATTTTTCCTTGTTTGACGATCATTTTTGCTTCTCTGCCGGTGGTTGTGTATGCAAGTATATCTCTAAGCACTACGGAGATAGGCATTGATGTGGAAAAGTTGTGTGGACCGGGGCTTGTTTTAACTGCCCATACGCTCTCTTTACGGTGAAGACTCCAAAATGTGGGGGATTGTTGTCTCTTCATATGTCTTGTTGGTCCTTTTCTACCCATTTCTCTACTCCTCCGTGGACTTGAAGCCCTTACGCTCCAGTATCCGTTTTCTCCAATCGTCTTCAAGGCTTAACTTGGTGATCATAATGTTTTCGGCTCTGACTGGTATCTGGACTGTTGAGCCGTCGAGGCGTGTCCTCGTGACACCTTCAATATAGACCTTTCGCTCGCTAGTGTTTACTCTGATGATTTTGCCCTCTGTGAGTTTCCGGTCGCCTTTGGTAATTGAGACCGTGTCTTCTTCGATGACTTGCATTGTGCGTGCTCCATATTGAGCTTTTAAGTTTGGGGATAGAGGTGCTGAGAGAAATTTTCGTTTAATATGGTTTGGAGCATTCCTCTGTTGTTCTCTTACAGTAGATGGTTTTGTACTTCCTATCTTGCGCATTTATACCACCATCCTTGCTACCGCTCCAAGGCGGGCAAATCGCTCAACAGCTTCTTTCGCAACGGGGCCTTTTACATCTGATCCCCTCATCGTTCCCTCTGGGGTTAAGATGATGGCTGCATTATCTTCAAATTGGACCCAAGTTCCATCTTTTCTAGCGTATGGCTTTCTTTGACGGACGATTACAGCGTTGAACATTTGCCTACGCATTTCAGGTGTCCCTTCACGACAACTGACCATTATAAGATCCCCCACACTCGCAGTTGGGAGTCTTCTACGTCGGCCTTTATACCCCATAACTTGGATAAGACGAAGGACGCGTGCGCCACTATTGTCAGCACATACAAATACGGAGCCAGTTGTCAAGCCTCCGCTTATCTTGCGCCGTGGCGTTACTCTTTTCTTAAGCCTCTTACTCATTCTTTTTACTCCTCCCCTGCCAGCTTTTCTACGACACAGAAGGACTTTGTCTTGCTTAATGGTCTGCATTCTGCAATGCGAACCATTTCGCCCCTCTTGGCGTCGATGCATGGTGGATTGTGTGCGGTGATGCGGCTGCTCGCTCGCGCGTAGCGCTCGTATTTCCTGTTGA
>CAZIAF010000029.1:3507-17129 GCA_964537625.1 uncultured Candidatus Bathyarchaeia archaeon | reverse complement strand
CTTCAGGGGTGGAGGGGTCATGGGATTACTGGTTACAGGGCTGAGTCTCACTGGTGTAAGTGCCCTCATGTGGCTTTACGGTGACCCGAATGTCATAATTGGGTTCGGATTCGGTGCAAGCCTCGCTGCTCTCTTCGCTCAGCTCGGTGGGGGTATTTTCACCAAGGCCGCTGATATAGGTGCTGACCTCGTCGGCAAGATTGAGCAAAGGATACCCGAGGATGATCCCCGGAACCCCGCTGTGATTGCGGACCTAGTCGGTGACAACGTAGGGGACTGCGCAGGTAGGGGCTCTGATCTCTTCGAGTCGATAAGCGACGATTACATTACCGCAATGCTGCTTGGCTCGCTACTATTAGCACCGATGGGTGTGAACGGCCTCGTCTTCCCGCTAATGCTCGGAGCTATTGGGATACTCGCCACAATCGTCGGCATCGCTTTCACACGACAGTGGGGTAAACTCAAACCGATAATGTGTTTCAACGTCGGATTATTCGTAGCAGCGGGCTTAGCCATAGTTGGCGCCTATGGGGTCTCTTTATACATTCTAGGGGATGCCAGAGTCTTCTACGCTGTTGTTAGCGGCCTACTCGCCAGTTTAGCTGTAGGGCTAGTCGTACAGTATTATATTGGTATCAACAGTGGCCCAATCAAAGCCGTTGCCGCCTCATGTGAGTATGGCTCCGCGATTAATATCATCACGGGATTAAGCTATGCACTCCAGAGTCCATTCCTCCCATCAGTCTTCATTATGGCGATAATTCTTTTCAGCTACTGGGTGACAGGTGGGAGCCTCTACGGTCTTGTAGGAGCCAACATAGGGACCGACCTCGCTATAGGCATGGTGATGTCGAGTGACGCCTTCGGCCCAATCAGCGACAACGCCCAAGGAATCGCCGAGATGTCGGGGAGTACCACAAATATGGCGGCTCTCGAGGAACTGGACGCTATGGGAAACACGACTAAGGCTTTTACCAAGGCTTTCGCGACCGCCAGCTGCACAGTATCAACATTAGTCATCTTCGCCACCTACAGCCAAATCGTTGGCATGGACAGAGTCTCCCTCGGTTTAACTAGCCCCATAATCATCGTGGGGCTTCTGATCGGGGGTGCCTTCCCGTTTCTCTTCAGTAGCATGGCCATTGGGGCGACAGCGAGGTCGGCCTATAAGATTGTAGAAGAAGTCCGTCGCCAGTTTCGAGAACACCCCGGAATCTTGGAAGGAAAGGAGAAGCCAGATTATGTAACCTGTGTCGACATCGCTACGAAGGAGTCGCTTAGGCAGATGGTAGCACCGGGTCTCCTTGCCTTAGCTTCGCCGATAGTAATTGGATTGCTTCTAGGGCCTTTCGCCCTCGGTGCTATGCTTCTCGGTGGTTTAACCACCTCAGCGCTTCTCAGCCCATTCTTCACATTCGGTGGAGGTATCTGGGATAACGCAAAAAAACATATCGAGAGAGAGTTCTGGATGAAGGGGACCCCCGTTCACGAAGCTGCCGTCACCGGCGACACCGTCGGAGACCCCCTCAAGGATGTGGCGGGACCAAGCCTCAATATATTCATGAAACTTACGAATATGACGGCTCTGCTGATTGCACCACTTCTTCTACTACTACTTTAATCCCTTGAAATGCTCCCAGCCATTCTTACCCACGGGTTTCTCGACTCCTCCCTCGAGATACACGATTCTCTGGTCCTTCGTGACCTCACCGAGTTCAATGAGATCTGCGCCGGCTCCCCTTAAAACTCTCCTCAACTCATCAATAGTATTAGGCTTGACAGTGAAAACCAACTCGTACTCTTCTCCACCGTATAATGCGAGGCTTGCCTTGTCCAGTACGTTAAGCTCAGCAAATCTTTCCGCCTCCCGGGTAAGGGGGATGTGAGTTAAACGGAAGCCGTTACCGCTACTTCTCTGGAGGTCGTGGAGACTCACCGCGAGTCCATCGCTAGAGTCCATACTGGAGGTTGCAACGCCAGTCGCTGCTAAGGCGATCCCTGGGGTTACCCTGGCGCGAGGCATGTAGACGGATTCGATGAGTTTCTCCCTAAGAGTCTTGGGAGCCTCGGCGCCTTCGAGGAGTATCTTAAAAGCTGCAGTCGTGTTGCCAAATCCACCGGTTGTTGCTAGTATATCTCCTGGCTTAGATGTGCTTCTAAGAACGAGCTTCTCTTCCTCAACAACACCGTACGCCATCCCCGAGATAATGATGTCACAAGCCTCGTTAGTGTCGCCTCCCACCATGTATCCACCATACTCGCGAGCGCCTGCCTCGAAACCCTTTGCAATTTCTTCGACCCAATCAGCAGGTGTTGAGTTAGGTGCGCCGAGGGCAGCAAGAAATGCCTGGGGTTGTACCCCCTTACTGCCGAGGTCGCTAAAGTTCATCACTACTGCCTTCCGACCCGCCTGGAAAGGAGTCATGCCTTCTGGGACATCGGTCTTCCATACGAGCATATCAGTCTTGAGAACAACAGCGCGTCCATCGCCTAGACTAATTGCGTTAACGTCGTCCCAGTTAGGCACCGGCATCCCTGGCATCAGCGTCAAATGCCTCATGATCCGGCTGATGAGCTCCCTCTCCCCGAGGTCAGCTACGGTCTTCATACTGAAGAGTTGTTTGGGCAGCAGCGTATTAAATGTTCAGCGATAGAATAAACGTCTTATACACCCAAGCTCAACCTAATAGAACTGCTCGGTGAATATTTTGATGCGAAAACCCCTCGAGGACATAAGGGTAGTGGACATGACCCATGTTTGGTTCGGCCCATGGTGCACAATGATGCTGGCGGACATGGGCGCCGAGGTGATCAGGATCGAGCCACCGTGGGGCGCTATTGATAGGATAAGCGAGGGAAAGCTCTTCGGCGGAGCCCCGTATACCTTCCATCACCTCAACCAGAATAAGAAGGACCTCACCCTCAACCTGAAGAACCCTGAAGGGATGAGGCTTCTTAAGGAGCTAATCAAGAAAAGCGACATCGTCATCCAGAATATGAGCGTAGGCACAATGGAGAAACTCGGCCTCGGTTACGAGAACCTAAAGGAGCTTAACCCGAGCATCATATATGCAGCGCTCAGTGGCTTCGGTCAGACGGGTCCATATAAAAACAGAAACTGCTATGCGATGTTCGCTGAAGCAATGAGCGGTCACACAAGAATGACGGGTGATGGCGTTGACCCTGAGGGACCACCGATCGAGATGGCTATGGCATACGGTGACATGGCCCCCGGAAGCTTGGCCGCAATGGCGATCCTTGGTGCTCTCCGCTACAGGGACAAGACTGGGATCGGTCAGATGATCGACTTAGCCCAGCTTGACTGCATGGTCGCCTTAAATCCGGCGATTACGGGCTACTTCCTCTCAGGAATGCTCAACTGGGAGATGCGGAAAAAATACCCAACAGGTGGCATTGGCGGCATCTTCAAGGCTAAAGACGATGGATGGGTTCGTGTAGGCGCCTATAGCCCTTCCGCCCTCGAAAACATGAAGAAGTTCCTCAATGTCGAGGACCCGACAAAGGAGAACCTCGAGAAATACGTCGCTAATAGAAACAGAGACGAGTGTGTCGAGGAACTCGTCAAGGCTGACCTCCCAGCTGCACCGATCTATCAACTAAATGAGACTGCTAACGACCCTCACCTCCAATCGAGGGGGATGTTCATAGAGCTCGACCACCCCCTTGCGGGAAAGGTTAAGACAGCGAACAACCCGATAAAGTTCAGCGTCACCCCAACTGAGAGGCGAACCGCGGCACCCATCATCGGACAGCACAGCAGAGAGATCCTGTGTAACATCCTAGGATTAACAGATAACCAAGTAGACGACTTGATAGCCCAAGGTGTCGTCGCCTTCGTCTAATCTATGTTGCCACCATATTTCTTAAAAACAGGGGTATCCCCCGTATGATGGAGCGCCCCGGTAGCTCAGCGGCCAGAGCGGCAGCCTCGTAAGTTGTAGGTCGCGGGTCCGAATCCCGCTCGGGGCTCCAAACCTTTTACTCTCCATGCCATCCTAAAGTATTACCCTATTGAGAAGGTTATGGCGATACCCAAGGAAAGGGGAGATAACTGTCAGCTCGGACTCGTACGTAGTCGTCGTTAACCAAAAAACGAATGGATGATCAGGGGTGAGGACCTTCACAGGAAAACCAGATGGACACCCTACGAGGGACTGAAGGTCAAGGCGCGCGCATTGTTGGTAGATCCGGCTAAGGTATACTTCTCACCTGATAGATCCACGCCAGATCTCGAAACCCATTAAACGGGGAGCAGCAAACAATAGGGAGGAACGTGAATGAGCGGAGCATTAGGTATCGAGCCGGTTTGGCAGTTCATAGCGAGAGCTACCTCCGCACGGGGTATTGGAGACTTTCAGGAAGCCGAGTTCTATGCAAGGAAGGCGGTTCTAGCAGACCCAAGTGTCAGTGCGGCCTATGTAATCCTCTGCGAGGTCTTGGAGAAGCTTGGGAAGAAGGAAAGTGTCGAGACATGTCTTAGGCAGGGGCTTGCCGCTTGCCCCGGTGACGTAGCTTTGACGAGCCTGTCCGCCCAGTATCTGATCAAGAATGGTCGGCTTGATGACGCTGAGGTTTTTCTAAGACGAGTCCTCGCCAACGATCCCGATGCAGCTGGTTATCGACTACTCCTTGCTGTTGTACTCCAGCAGAAAGGAGACCTTGACCATGCTGAGGAGAGCGTTAGGAGGGCACTGCTACTCGACGATCAAAGTAGTGATATCTATTCAATGTATGGCGTCATCCTCTGGAAGAAGGGGCGTCCGGAGGAAGCAATCAGATACATAACACGTGCCCTCGAGATCAAGCCGAACGATGCGAATGCCCAGCTTAATTACGCCGTCATACTTGAGAGCTCCGGAAAGCTTGTCGAAGCGGAGGAGGAGTACCGTAAGACGCTGGATCTTCGTCCTGACTGGCCAGAGGTAAAAGTGAGATTAGAACGGATTAGGAGTCGTCGAGACAATCCTCGGGAGACGCTGAAACAGGCGAACGCAATTAAGAAGGGTAAGCCGGAGGAGGCCGAGGCTCTTTACAAGAAGGCTCTTATTATGGATCCTAGCTCAGCCGAGGCCTATAATGACTATGGTGTCTTTCTCTGGGAGACGAAGAGGGTTTTAGAAGCGGAAGAGTTCCTGAGGAAGGCGGCGGAACTGAAGGCGGACTGGGTAACACCTCAGTACAACTCTGCGATCAACCTCACGAACCAGGGTAAATTCGCCGAGGCCGAGATCTACTTCAAGAGGACATTAGGACTCTATCCGGGCTTCGCTGAGGGCCACTTCTGGTATGCCAATGTTCTCATCAAGCTTCATAGAGCTGTTGACGCAGAGGAGCACTACAAAAAAGCGGTAGAGATCAAGCCTGACTTTAAGAAAGCTCATGAAAACTATGCTTCTCTGCTCCGTGTTCTAGGACGGACAGCCGAGTCGGAGGATCACATGAAAAAAGCGGTTTAGAAGATAAGGTATAATTGCTTCAAAATTCGGCTTAAACGAGTTCCTAGTCCTTTTTCAAATAATAGTGAGATTATTAACAGGATTAAAACTCGTGCCTCTACTTTAGTATACCATGAAAGTTAAGTTAATCTCGGGATTTAAGCCTTAGTTAGGGCTTGCTTAAGGTCCTCGAGGATATCATCAACGTCTTCGATGCCGACGCTGAAGCGTACCAAGCCATCCGTGATTCCCGCTTTTAGGCGCTCCTCGCGGGGGACAATGGCATGAGTCATCGATGACGGATGAGAGATCAAGGTCTCGACAGCGCCTAGGCTGACAGCTAGGCTGCAGAGTTTGACGTTGTTCATCAGCTTTCGACCAGCTTCGATGCCTCCCTTGAGCTCGAAGCTCATCATGGATCCGAATCCGTCCATCTGTCTCTTCGCGAGTTCGTGCTGGGGATGGCTTTTGAGCCCAGGATATTTAACCCACTCGACTTTGGGGTGGTTGCTAAGCCACTCGGCGATCTTCATTGCGTTAGCTGTCTGGCGTTCCATCCTAACATGTAAGGTCTTTATACCGCGCAGTGTGAGCCAAGCTTCAAAGGGTCCGAGGTTGGCGCCTAGGTTCTTGAAGAGGGGATCCATTTTTTTTAGGAATTCCTTTGACCCAACTATTACGCCACCGAGGACGTCGCTGTGGCCGCTCAGGCTCTTCGTTAAGCTGTGAACGACGACATCGATGCCGTGCTCGATGGGTCGCTGAAGATATGGGGACATGAAAGTATTGTCTGTCATTGTGATAATGTTTCGCTTCTTAGCGATCTTCGCTACCGCCTTCATGTCGGTGAGCTTCATCATCGGGTTAGAGGGGGTTTCGATATAGATCAGCTTCGTATTAGGTTTAATCGCCTTCTCGATGGCTGTGAGATCGCTTGTGTCGACGAGATTGCAATCTACGCCGTATCCCTTTAGGATGTCAGTGAAGACTTTGTGGGTGCCGCCGTAGAGTGCGTCGCCAGCCAGGATGTGATCGCCTTTCTTCACGATAGACATGGTGGCGGTTGAGATTGCTGCCATCCCTGAGGCTGTGGCTCTTGCATCCTCTCCTCCCTCGAGCTCCGCTATGCTCTCTTCGAGTGCTCTGACAGTTGGGTTTCCGAGGCGGCTGTATATATAGCCTGTTTCCGTACCCGCGAAGCGGGCTGCACCTTGCTCGGCGTTTTGGAAGACGAATGTCGAGGAGGCATATATCGGAACTGATACGGCTCCGGTCACGGGGTCGGGGTGTTGACCTGCGTGGACCGCCTTCGTGGCGAACTTTTCCTTAGCCATGATAATACTGCTTTGATTCCAGTAATATGTGTATTATTCTTTTGATAATGCATTGAGCAGTGATGCTCTTTGGAATTTAAAGCTGATAATTAGATTGGAATTCCCTGGACGTGCAACCTATTTCCGGGAGAAGAACTCACGCTGATAAGAGTTTTCGTCGAGGATTCCAAGACGCTGCATTGTCTGTTTAAGGATCATTGTGTTCTCCTCGCTGAGCTCGAGAAGGGGTTTTCGAGGCTTTCCCACATTAGCTCCAACAAGGTTAAGGGCGGTCTTCAGTGGGACGGGGTTGCTTTCACTATACATCATTCTGATGAGTGGTAGGAGGCGATAGAGATGAGATCGTGTTGTCTGGACGTCAACGTAGTTCTCCCAAGGTTTGCTCATCTCCGCGAACTCCCTGGGGCAGATACTGCCGGTGACATTGCTTGTGCCCTTCCCACCCGATGCCATTACAACGGGAATCAGAGCATAGAAGGCGCAATCACAGCATAGGACGTTAAATTCACCGCGGGTTAGCTCCACGACTCGCATAACGCCGTAGGGATTCGGCCCCGCCTCTTTAACAGCGACAAAGTTCGGGTGCTGTGCTAGCCGCGCTACAGTCTCAGGCTCCACGTTGACACCGCATCGGTCTGGGTTGTTGTAGATGACAAGGGGGAGATCGATGGAGTCAGCGACATCCTTGAAATAGTGGAATACAGCAGTCTGCGTCGGTTTGATGTATGGAGGCTGGACGATTAAACCGCAGTCGACGCCGGCTTCTTTCGCGTAACGGGCGTTTTCCAGCGTCTCCCGAGTAGAGACTGCAGCTACACCACACATCACAGGGATGCGTCTGTTGGTGTGATCGATGACAGCAGTAATAATTTTCCGTCTTTCCTCCCTAGTCAGGAGGATGGCCTCAGCAGTCGATCCGAGCAGTAGAATCCCATTACTCCTGTTCTCGACATGGAAATCAACGAGCCGGCGGAGCATATCATAGTTAACACAGTCGTTCCCGTCGAAGGGAGTAACGAGAGCAGGCCAAGAACCCTCTACATTGAATCGTTTCAAAATCAGTCGGTTCGATTGAGGGATTGGGACATTTAAGCTTCACTGACGGCGTTGCTATTTTAAACATGCGCCAGACAGTCTATCTCGGTATCATTATGAAGGTTTTAGGCATCGTAGGAGGAGCCAAAAGGAACGGGAATACGGTGAAGCTTGTTGAAGAGGTCTTAGCTGGCGCTCAAGAGGCTGGACACGATACGGTCATCATCAAGCTGGTTGACATGAAGATCGGTCACCTCGAGGATAGAAACGGAGTGATCACCTTTCCTAAGGATGATTTTGAGAAGATCAAGCCCCATTTAGAGTCTATGGGGGCTCTCGTCCTCGGCGCTCCTATCTGGTTCAGCACAGTAGACTCGCGCACACACGCCTTCATCCAACGTCTCTACTGGTACAGCAGCTATTATAGCGAGGAGAATAAAGCAACTTGGCCGAAGGAGGCAAAGGCTGTCAACTGTATCACATATGGCTGGGACGACTTCCATGTATATGACGGCGTCCTGAACTGGCTTAAAGAGATGGAGAAAGGTTATGGCATGAAGAACATTAAGGGAATCGTCGCTGAGGCTACAGGAGAAAAGCCCGTGGAGTCTCGGAAGGCTCTTCTTAAGAAGGCTAGAGATATAGGTAGGAATTTGTAGGTCAGCTGTTATGCCCATTTTAGGAAACAATAAGATGAAACAACGATTTTTATACATTAAATTCATGAATATAAGCTAGAAAATAGTTTGGAAATATATTCTCTCCGTTTTAGGTTGTTTTTATCTCGTAGATGAATCGTGGGTCGCCGCGCATTGTATTACTAACGTAGCATCGTTTGACCTCGGTGAGGAGAGCGTCGACGTGCTTCTGGTTGACCTTAGCGCCGACTTTGACGACGATTGTGAAGGCGGAAGCCCTGCTCGGCTCCTTCTCGTTCATCGCATTCACCTCTATTTGGAGACTGGAGGCTTCGATCTTGTGCCGCTTCAAGTACCAGGTAACGTGGAAAGCGCTGCATAAGCCTAGGCTTGCTACCATCAACTTACCCGGGGACATTCCGATGGGTTGGGTTTGCTCGTTTAGCCTGCCACTGAAAACCTGGTATCCGTCAGCTTCAGCTTTGAACTGATCGCCTTCAAAGCGGGTGATCTTGACGCTCATTGAAATCTCTGCATCTCAATACAGGCTGAAATAAGTACCTTACTCGTCTCTGACAGGTGAAACATTTATGTTGGGTCCGGTGTTTTCAGGTGGTGTGCCCTGGTAGCTCAGCCTGGCTAGAGCGGCAGCCTTGTAAGCTGTAGGTCACGGGTTCAAATCCCGTCCGGGGCTCCACTTTTTACCCTAAGGTTAACTGACGCGCCTTAGGCGTCTGTTTTTTTGAGACTGGTCTCTGTTGTGTCTTGATAGAGGCTTGTTGCTTCGGTGTCTCAATTTTTTTCTTCGGCTTCGGGAGAGGAGCCTCTAACTTGGTACCTCCAGTGCGCTTGAGCTTAGGCGCTGTGGGTTTCTCCGCCTTTGCAGTTTTCCCAGCCTTAACTACTTTCATCGGTTTGGCCTTATTGGTTTTCCCCTTATTGCCCCTTGCAGGCTTCTCTTCCTTTTTGTTTACAGCTTTCTTCTCCGGTTTATCCGGTTTCTGCGCTACCTTGGCTGGATTGATAAGTCCAACCTTCTCGGGGTGGTTCATAGCAATGTGCTTCTTGAGCCCAGTCTCACTATTGAGAACTTTTCCACAAATGGGGCACGGGACGCTGACCGCGACAAACTCGACATCTCTGCTTAGATACTCTCGACGGAACTTGGCGGCGAGCTTCTCCGCCTCATCGTAGGTTACTTTCCCCTCCGTTTTAATTGCGATCCCTATGGTTACATTGAAAGAGTCGTAGCGGTCGCTGTCTCTGACGATGCCGATCTCTTTTACGGCTCCCTTAAGCTTGAGGTCGTCCGGCGCCACCTTGGTCACTTCGATAAATAGCTCTGTGTAGCTGAAGGGGGCTACGGCTTAAAAGTATGTTCTTTCAATGGGACAGTCCCAAACACTAAAGATACGATGAGATAATGATTATTACATAGGATAGTCCGGAAAAAAGTGGTGAACCTACTTTTTGTAGTTACCATACTTCCAAACGGCTCGCCCGACTGCATTGTAGTTCTCCCACGGCATATCCTGGAAGACGGTGCATCCAGGACCAAGCATGAATCCGCCACCCTCTGCGCATTCGTCTATGGATTTCTTTACAGCTGCCTCAATTTGCTTCGGTGTACCCATGCGAAGAACCTGCTCATGGTCGAGACCGCCGCAGATGCAAAACTCGTCGCCATAGATCTCTTTCCCCCTTTTAATCGGGATCCAGGAATGGCTGGCCCAATTGATGGCTGTGATAGGATATTTCTTGAACCATCCCTCCTCCATCAACTTCTCAGGGTTACCTGCGGGGGTGCTGCAAATGTGCATTAGCTTTATTGGGGCCTTAACGGCGTCGAGGACCTTCTTATCATAACCGAGAGCATATGTTTCGAGCTGCTTCTTATCAAGGTCCTTCCAGATTCGACCTCCACCACCTATACCGAGGAATACGCCGTTGGCTCCAGCGTCAATGCAAGCCTTAGCGAAGTCGATTGTAGTCTCAGTAATAACTTCGAGCCCCCCTTTGAGGGCGTCCGGGTTCTCCTTAATATCCTTGAGGACTTGCTCAGGGGTGCTAATACCATTCATAGCCTGGATTATTGGGCTGGGGATTGTGTAGATGAAGGGTAACCGGCGAAGGTCTCGTGCCAGGATCTCGTTGCAACGGACATACTCACGGAGCTCCTTCTTGGGGTCGAGGACCCACAGCTTTTCCCAGTCCTTCGTTTTTTTAACTACAACTTCCTTGGTGGAAGCCTCTTCCTCATTGTTAATAAACTCGAATTTGCTTCCCCACTGCATCGCCATGAATCGGTAGTAAGGTGTAACCTTGAGGAGGTCCATGTTGTAGTCGAGTTCCCTAAGTAGTGCGATATGAGCCTTGGCGGACTCTTCACCATCTCGAGTAGTTTTCTCCCAGCTATAGCCGTTAAGCCACTTGCAGGCGGGGAAATGACCCCAGAGCGCCCAGGGGACACGGTCTGGGATTTTCCTCTCCATTACAGCCTTGATACGATCGAATCGTTCAGACTCCATCTCAGATCGTAAAGGATTGGTGAGTTGAACCATAAAAAGCCGTTCATGGAGAGGATAATCTCTATTAACCGCTGTTCCGTTGCGTTTACAGTTCCGGTGTTTTCTATGAAGTACAGAAAGTTCGGTAAGCTGGATTGGAGACCATCAGCGCTGGGTTTCGGGGCGATGAGGCTCCCTGTCCTCGATGGTGATGCAGGGAAGATCGATGAACCGCGGGCCATAGAGATGATCAGATACGCGATAGATCACGGTGTAAACTACGTTGATACAGCATACGGCTACCATAAGGGTAACAGCGAGAGACTCGTCGGTAAGGCGCTAAAGGACGGTTACCTCGAGAGAGTCAAGCTCGCAACTAAGATGCCATGCTGGATAATTAATTCCGCCGATGACTTCGACAGATACTTCAACGAGCAGTTAGAGAAGCTGCAGACAAAAAGGATCGACTTCTATTTGTTACATGGGCTCGGAAAGGATAGATGGCCAAAGGTCAGGGACCTTGGTATACTTAAATGGGCTGAGAAGAAGATAGCCGAAGGGAAAATCGGGTACCTCGGCTTCAGCTTCCATGACGAGCTCCCCCTCTTCAAAGAGATAGTCGATGCATACAATGGCTGGACTTTCTGCCAGATACACTATAACTATGTGGACAGAGAGTACCAAGCAGGGGCGCAGGGACTCCGATACGCAGCAGAGAAGGGGCTCGCTGTCGTAATCATGGAGCCCATCGCCGGTGGGCGACTGTCTATAAACCCGCCGGAGGGGATCAAGGAACTGTGGAAGACTAGCGGCCACAAGTGGAAGCCAGCTGAGTGGGCGCTCCAGTGGGTCTGGAACCAACCTGAGGTCTCCTTGGTTCTCA
Organism: uncultured Candidatus Bathyarchaeia archaeon; assembly: GCA_964537625.1. Taxonomy (GTDB): domain Archaea; phylum Thermoproteota; class Bathyarchaeia; order TCS64; family TCS64; genus UBA8941. The sequence continues at coordinate 5,276 of CAZIAF010000029.1, read as the reverse complement.
GCGGTATGAGCACTATGGAGCATGTTGTAGAGAATGTGGCGGCAGCATCAAGGAGTGGAGTCGATTCACTGAAGCCTAGAGACCTTAAACTCGTAGATGCGATTGCGAAGAGATACACGGAGATTGGCTTCGTCGGCTGTACAAGCTGCAGGTACTGCATGCCATGCCCGAGTGGCGTCGCTATCCCCGAAATATTCGCATTGTTCAATGAATACTATATGCATAACAGAGATCCGTCCGTGAAACAGAAGTACAGGGGTCAACTTAAGGAGGAGGAGTGGGCGAAAAACTGTGTTCAGTGTGGTAAATGTGAGGAGTTATGCCCTCAGCATCTACCTATCAGAAGATTGCTCCGTGGAGCGGGGCAGACGTTCGAGCAGGATACGTAGCCATAGAGCGTGGCTACTATTAAAAAAATATGTCCAAACGCCTGCGAGCCATTTTTTTTGATTATTTCTTCCCAGTCGCTCGTAAGAGGTTCAAAATAATCCTTTGCCTCAGGTCTCAAGAAAGGCCTCTTATCGTGTAAGTTTTCAACTTTTCGCCTAGCTTGACAGCGCGTATAAGCATAGGGGTAGGCATCTCGATCGACTAAAAGATGGTGGAGGAATTGAAAAGATTTAACTAGCATCTTTCCCAGCGAAGTCGGGATGCTTTTTAAGGCTGGCACCTCGAATCTATCAGATTACATGGGGTGCGTCTTTGGATTTCGATCTTGAACGTTACCAACCAATGCCTGTCGGATATGAGCTCCGCTATATGATGCTAAAGAAGCTCCACGATCATGAGGACCCGCTGCCTGATATCGAAGGCAGGGAGGAGACAAAAGCCGACGTCATACGCGCAGTGTTGAGCAGCAGCTATCCGTACCTCGTCAGCAGGGAAGGCACTGGTAAGACACGTCTTGCCGAGAGCTTGGCGAAGCTTCTCCCGCCTGTACCCAAGATCAAAGGTTGCCCCTACAATTGCGACCCGAAGTGGCCGGAGGAGTGGAAGTGCCCAAGCTGCCAGGGTGAAGATAATCCTGAGATCGAAATCATTTCCGGGATCCAGCGCTACAGTAGGATCCAAGGGAATGAGTACACTAACGAAGCGAAGATCCTAGGGGTCAAGGATATCCAGGCGATAGTGCAGGGAGAGAGCCCGACGGATCCTCGTGCTTTCATTGGCACAGGTGTTCTTCGAGGCAATCGGGGCGTTGTCTGTGTCGATGAACTCCCCGCCATCCCCACCAAGGTCCAGGTTCTATTCCACCCCATGCTACAAGAGGGAAAGATAGTATTGGAAGAATACAACTGGGTCCGCCCAATCGATATCTTCTTCGTCGCCACAGGCAACCCTACTGGCTTCAGCCACGTCAACCGGGTACCAGAACCACTACTTGATAGGCTCGAACTCATCCCTATGGCGCTTCCGGAAGAGGATGTCGAGAGGGAGATCATGCTAAAGGAGGGCTTCAAAGTCCGCGACGAGTTCTTTTTTGACAAAACTAAGACGATTATCGAAGCCCCCATTTACGCCAAGCCAGAATCGCTCCGGCGTCGCGCAAGCGCCCCCTGGTGGATCGTCGACACCGTGGAGAAAGCCGTCCGATATACCAGAGATTGCCCAAATATCGACCGCGGAAGCAGTATACGCGGCACCATCAAGAGTCTCGACCACACCCTCAGCTCCGCCGAGTACAGGGGTATACAAGTCGCATACCTCAAGGATGCTGCCATGGGTTTAAAGCTCGCTTTACGTGGTAGGATTAGACTCCGAGCCGACCT
>CAZIAF010000029.1:0-3407 GCA_964537625.1 uncultured Candidatus Bathyarchaeia archaeon | reverse complement strand
GCCTTTGAGTTCCTCGCTCATGCCCTTATTTCAACCAAACTGGTCGAGGCAAAGATAGAGAACTCCTACACCCCTAAACGGATGGAGTAAACGTGCATAGCCCCAACCCATGCAGCGACATATGGGACAATACCCTAGATCTCATAAGGGACGCTGTTAAGATGCAGATGGGAAAAGGCCTCGACCAAGACTCTAAGATGATGGAGAAGGTCAAAAAGAAAGCCGAGGAACGCATACAGGTAAACCAGAAGAGACGCGAAGAACTCGAGAGACAGCTCGAACAGCTCAAAGCCCAAATGATGATGAAGGCAATGGAGAAGCTCCTCGAAAACGGCGAGAACGAGGCGATGCAGACACTCGAGATCACGGGTGAGATGAAGGGGCTCGAGGAGCAGATAGAGCAACTCGACGCAGAGCCCTATGCAGTCAGCAAAGACGACTTCGATGAAGCTCTCCACGACTTAGAGGTTAAGGGGTTCCTAGACGGTAGGAAACGTGGCGTGGTTTTAACCAGTAAGGGTGCACAATTTCTAGGCCGTGGCTTCCTCAGCCGCATCCTCCTTAACCTAGCTCGTAAGGGACTCGGTGCCCACCGAGTCGAGGATGTCGGCTATGGGCCTTGGCTCGCCGCCACTTATCGACCTTATGAGCCCGGCGATCCCTACGACCGTATCAATGTCGAGCGCAGCCTTATGACGACCATAGAGCGCGGTGACGGGTTCAGTAACATGAAGGTGGGGGACTTCCGCATCTATGAGAGCCGTCACGCAACCGAGGTTCATTTCGGGATTCTCGTCGACCAGAGCGCTTCGATGAAGAAGAAGGGAAAAATGGAGGCCGCCGTCGAAACAGCGCTCGCTTTAAGCGAGTTAATGCACCTCGAGTTCCCCGAAGACAGACTTCGAGTCTACACATTCAGTGAGGAGACGAGAAAAGTGGAACCATATGAGCTCTCTGGTGTTACGGTGCCGCAGCAGTTCACCGACATCCGTAAGCCACTAAGAGCCTTCCGTACCGCCGTCACCATTGAGCCCGGAAACAAGCAAGCCCACCTCATCACCGACTCAGCCCCCAACTTCCTGGACGGCGAGTTTGTTGGCTTCAAGAAAGCTATGACGGCTGTCATCGAAGAAGTACAGCTATACCGACTCCACGATATCATTCTCAACGTCGTCATGCTCGATGATGACCCCGAACTCCGGGAGATGGCGAAACGGATCGCCAAGGTCAACAATGGTCGCGTCTTCTTCGCCGACCCCAAAAACCTCGGCGAAGCCCTCGTCGAGGACTACCTCATGTCGAAGAAGGAGTTACTTAGTCTTTGAGGCTAAACTCAAAAATTGGATTGTCTTAATAAAAATAAGGGGTGGGGAGTGTATAATTAGGCCTATGATTAATCAATTTTTTCGGAAACCACCTCTCTCGTGGTCTTAATCATAGAACCCGTTCTTAATGGTTTTGTGGATTCCTGATCCATCTCAGGTATGTGATAATTACCTCTTTCCGAAACGAGCTTCAACCAAATCTGTGACGTCGATCCCTTCACCTATAGAGTAAAGCCAGAGAGGAGTACCAGTAGCACCTATGTGTTTGAACCTCGACGCGACACGTTTGATTACTCCCTGGTAGTTATTCGACTTGTCAAGCCCGTCGAGCCAAGCTGCGATACTACCAGAGTCCTGGGTAATCCTCTCGAACTCCCGAGCGTTATGGATCGTGGCCAAGATCTTGTTTCTGTTCCTGATTATCCTTACATCTGCCATGAGTCGCGATATGTCCTCAGCGCCATAGCCTGCAACTCTACCTATTTCGAAGTCCTCGAACGCCTCCCTGAAGGCTGGCCAACGTTCCGCGATCATCACCCAGTTCAGTCCCGACTGGAAGACGCACCGGCTCATGTTCTCGAAATATAAGGAATCCGAGGAGGGTCTCATTCCACGATACATCCAACTTGTATAAACAGACTTGTCAGGCACGTAGGAAAATCGTTTTCAGGGAGACATGAATCTTGTGGCTATGGCTTAACATATGCTTTATTGATTACAATGTCCTGCTCTGGCCAGTTCTCAAAGGGATATGTCATGTTATAATCAGCGAGGTAGATCATCCGAGTTTTAATTTTCACTGCAGCTATCTTGTAGATGACGTCCATTCCCGAAACAACCTTTCCGAAAACCGCGTATCCCTTATTGGACGTAGAATAATCGAGTCCTGCGTTATCGACTAAGTTTACGTAGAATTGGCTTGTTGCACTGTTAGGGTCGCTGGTTCGCGCCATCGCAATGGTTCCCACCAGATTCTTAAGGCCGTTATTCGACTCGAGTTTAATTGGGGTGCTTGTAGCCTTCTCTGTGCCAGCTGCAGTGAAGCCGCCACCCTGGATTACGAAGCCAGATTCAACTCTATGGAAGACCGTACCATTATAGAATCCCGTCTTAATGTACTTAACGAAGTTCTCGACGGTTAAAGGGGCCTTCTGCCTATCCATTTGGACTTCGAATTTCCCTAGTGAGGTCTCAAAGACTATCACTTCAGCGGATAAAGAATTATTAAAGAACTGACTGAAGACAACGAGACTCGACGTTAAGAAAACTAAGATGATAATTACGGATATGGCTGTTTTCCTAGTGAACTTCATGGATGCTGAAGAAAGCACATCTAACAAAAAGGTTTTTCGTTACATGAATCCATGGCGAGCTAATTGATGATCCCAAGCATGTCCGCTTTAGTGACTATGCCGACGACACCCCCTTTCCTTTGCACAAGAACAGCGGGGTAGAACTTCAGAAGATTGGTCATTAACGACAAAGGCGCATCCTCTCCGACCTGGGGGAACGGCTCATCCATGATCTCAGAGACCACCTTGGCTTGACTCTCGTTCTTTCGCACAGCTATAATATGATCGAGGAGAGTTCCCTCGCTAATGCTTCCTACAGGGTACTCACCATCCATCACGGGGAGCTGGCTGAACCCGTTACGTCGCATTATCTCGATTGCATCAGAAATGATAGTATTATTCTGGATAACGACAACGGATCGGTTCATGATCTGGCCTGCTGAGACCTGCTTCTCCTGCTCAAGTTTATCCAGAGCCTCGAAGAGCGCTTTAACCTTCAGATAGCTCGGCTCGATGTTACCTGCCTCGAGTTTCGCTATGTAGCTCTGGCTCACGCCTGCAAGCTCTGCGAGCTGGCTCTGCGTCAAACCCAGTTTCCGTCTCCTCTTTGGGATTATCGCAAGAGCGGGTAGCATGGAGGGATAGTGAGGTGAAGTTAGGATATATTCTTTACTGAATAGTAGATGTGTTAATTTATACGTTGAGGGATAAAATTGCGCACGCACATTCGGTTCGAACCCATACGACTGAGAGATCACATTTTCTCCATCTTCTCGAGGGAAGCCGCTAC
>CAZIAF010000028.1:16476-17562 GCA_964537625.1 uncultured Candidatus Bathyarchaeia archaeon | reverse complement strand
ATTTGACAAAATAAAAAAAAGAAAAAGAAGATAGATTTAAGCGTAAAGACCCTGAGCGATCATCGCATCGGCGACCTTGAGGAAGCCTGCAATGTTTGCACCCATGACGTAGTTTCCAGGTTGACCGAAGAGTTTAGCTGTTTCGTAGGCGTTCTTATGGATATTAATCATGATGGAGTGTAGTTTCTCGTCCACTTCTTCACGGCTCCAGAAGTAGCGCTGGCTGTTTTGAACCATCTCAAGCCCGCTTGTAGCGACTCCGCCTGCGTTGCTTGCCTTGCCGGGGGCGTAAAGGACTTTTGCCTTGAGGAAAGCATCGATGGATTGAAGATCGCATGGCATGTTGGCGCCCTCTGAGACAGCCATTACGCCATTATCGATTAGCATTTTAGCATCTTTCCCTAGAAGCTCGTTTTGAGTCGCGCATGGAAGCGCTACATCGCACTTGATGCTCCACGGCGTCTTCTTTGGAGTATAGGTGACTCCCTTGAACTTTTCAGAGTATTCGCTTATACGTCCTCTCTTGACATTCTTAAGGTCGAGAACAAACGCGAGTTTTTCAGCGTTAATACCTTCAGGATCGTAGATGAAGCCATCTGAGTCGCTCATAGTCACGACCTTGGCACCTAACTGAATGCATTTCTCAACTGCGTATTGGGCTACGTTACCCGATCCGGAAACAACTACAGTCTTACCCTTGAACTTCTCTTTCTTTGTCTTAAGCATCTCCTCAGCAAAATAGACACAGCCGTAGCCGGTTGCCTCTGTCCTGATGAGGGAGCCACCGAAGGTTAACCCCTTACCCGTGAACACGCCTGTTCCATGGTTGTTTGTGATCTTTCTGTAGGCACCATACATGTATCCGATCTCTCGTCCGCCAACCCCGATGTCCCCCGCAGGGACATCGATGAACTGACCGACATGTCTGTAGATCTCAAGCATGAAGCTTGTGCAGAAGTTCTCAACTTCAGCGTCGGTTTTCCCCTTGGGATCAAAGTCCGAGCCACCTTTAGCACCACCCATTGGAAGGGTGGTGAGGCTGTTTTTGAACGTCTGCTCAAAGCCAAGGAACTTTAATACACCTAG
>CAZIAF010000028.1:0-16376 GCA_964537625.1 uncultured Candidatus Bathyarchaeia archaeon | reverse complement strand
AATTCTTTCTGAAGTGGATCCTTCTCAACAAGGCTGTTGTAGACACTCTCGATATACTTATCCAATTTTCACGCCTCTCATAAAATCCAGCCCCCCTGTATATATTGCTATCCATAGTTCTCTCCATATATATTTAACATAAATATGTTTATTAGTAAATACTAAGTCTTTACAACAAGCACTATATAATCAATGAATATTTCGTTTTTTATCATTTTCAAGAATATTTTTCTTATAAAAAATGACATTTGTTTAAAATATAGTAATAATTATTTGTGTGTGTTATAATGATTTTTTATTATTTTTTGAATCGTTCGACGATAGCTTTAAATCCATTCTTTAGAATTGCTAGGAGATGGTATGTACCGGTAAAGTGGGTGTATTTACCTGCCCTTACTCTCCATCTAACTTTGGGCACATCTATTACAACGTAAATTGTTTATACATATCATTTATAGAATTAATATGGACTCTGAGTTGATCTCATGGACAACTTTTTGCTGGTTGCGTTGTTGGTAGCTCTTCCCGCGGTTGCGGGAGCAGCCTGTTATTTACTCAAAAATAAAACCATAATTAAGGTGATTGTCACTTTGACGACTCTCACCCTAATTGGTTCTGCGATATTACTTTATCAGAGTCTTGGATTTACCTTCATTTCGAACAAATTGATTGATAATTTTGTCCTGATCGTTGACTTTGCTCTACTTTTATACTTCCTCTATATTGGTTGGAAAAAAGCTAACCTACCCATCATCGGTTTGACATTAACTTACATTATACCCTTAGCTTACTTCGAATATTTCGCGCGTGCAACAGAAGAATCAGTCATTCCGACTATGTTCGCTGACCAGCTCTCAATTGCTATGTCTCTAATCGTTTGCGTAGTAGGCTCAATTGTATGTCTCTATGCTTTACCCTACATGGATGAACATACAAAACATAGAGAGGAGCTTTCAGAACATGACAAGTTCATCCAGAAGGCAAATGAACCAAAATTCTTCTTATTCATGCTTTTACTTCTTGGCGCGATGAACGGTCTTTTCTTCAGCAACAACCTTACATGGCTTGCGTTTTTTTGGGAGATTACGACACTTTGTTGTTATGAGCTCATCAAATACGATGGCACTGAAATAGCAGAGATCAATGCTCAACGTGCTCTATGGATGGGCATCGTGGGCGGAGTTGCTTTCATGGGGGCAATCTGGCTAAGCAATAGCTATCTCGGTGCTTCAACACTAAGTGCTCTATTAACGGTAGAGCCCACAAGTGAGATCCTGCTGATATTCGCTCTCCTAGCGGTTGCTGCTTTCAGTAAATCTGCTCAGCTTCCTTTTCAAAACTGGCTACTTGGAGCTATGGTTGCTCCTACACCAGTATCAGCTCTACTCCACTCGAGTACGATGGTCAACGCGGGAGTCTACCTCATTCTGAGAATAGCACCGAGACTAGCGGGTACTAACCTTAGTTTTGGGATCGCAGCTGTTGGGATATTCACGTTCATGTTCACATCCATTATGGCTCTTAACCAAAGGATCTCAAAGTCCATCTTAGCGTATTCTACGATCGGCAACCTAGGTTTGATGATCTTCTGCGCGAGTATGGCTACTCCCCTCTCTTACTCCGCAGCAATAATTCTACTCATGTTCCATTCGATGTCGAAAGGGCTCCTGTTTATGGCTGCTGGCGTCATCGAGAACAAACTAAACAGTAGAAATATCGCGGATTGGGAAGGACTTCTCTCAAAGCTTCCATTCACATCAACTGTTATGATTATCGGTATAGTAAGTATGTTCCTCCCAATCTTCGGGGTCCTACTTGGTAAGTGGGCGGCAGTCGGGGTCGTGTCCAATGCCCCTCTACTTCCTGCCCTCGCTATGATTGTAATGCTATTAATTGGAAGCTCTGCTAGTATACTGTTCTGGGCAAAGTGGCTTGGAAATTTCTTCATAATCCCAGCAGGTACAACTGAAGTAATTCGAGAGGAACTGTCGATCGTCTATAGGTTCACATTACTAACCCTTGTGCTTCTAGACATAGTCGCAAGCATCGGATCAGGTATCATCATCAGTATTTTCATCATCCCCACAATGATCAGCCAGTTCCAGTGGACTGTGAAACCTGATATTTCAATTATTAATTCACAATTGGGAGGTTTCCTCATATGGCAACTCTGGATTGCAATAGGGGGAGTTGCCATCTTCGGGTTGCTGATTAATAGGTTTAAAAAGGGTAAGCTGCAACCGGCCTACTTCTCTGGGGAGAACGTCGAGGATAACCCTATTGCTTTTAGAACAACAGCTGACAATGTTGTCGAATCTAAGACAGCAGGCATGTTCTTCGATCCAACGATCTCCACCTCACGTTGGGAGCGTTGGGCTATCATCGCTGGCATTAGCTTGATCGCATTGACATTCGCTTTGGTGGTGCTCTAAGATGATACTCGACCAAAGCCTTGTCCTCAACATCGTCTACATCCTCACTGCACCAATAATAGCTGGTCTACTCATGGGTATAGACCGGAAGCTAACCGCCCGCATGCAGAATAGAATGGGGCCTCCTTTACTCCAACCGTTCTACGATCTCATCAAGCTCTGGGGGAAAGAACCTTTCATCACAAACACGATACAACCCACCCTAGCCTTTGGCTATTTAGCCTTCACCTTTACGGGAATCGTTTTAATCGCGCTTCAAGAGGACCTTCTTTTCATTTTGTATTCGATAATAATCGCCGATGTTTGCCTTGCAGTTGCTGCATATAGCACAAAGTCTCCCTACAGCAACCTTGGTGGCAAAAGGGAACTACTCTCGATGCTCGCTATCGAACCAATAATGGTTCTCACTGCAATAGGTATACATCTTATAACAGGTAGCTTCCTCATTTCAGGAATATTCATGCACCCTACCCCACTTCTTCTTGTATTACCAGCCGCTTTTGCTGTACAAATAATCGTCCTCGTCATCGACATGAAAAAATCTCCATATGATATCTCCGGCTCTGGTCACGCCCATCAAATATTAGTTCGTGGAGTATACACAGATTTTAGTGGCTATATACAGGCACTTGTTGAATTCGGTCATTGGTTAAGGGTGTTTTTCACCTTAAGCCTAATCTCCCTCTTCTGGGCACAGAACATTATCATCGGGGCAATACTGGCGTTTTCTCTTTTCTTCGTAGCTGTATTGATCGATAATCTCTACCCCCGCCTTGACTGGAAGGATATGCTCAAAACCTCTTGGACGTTCGGATTTCTACTAATACTGGCTAATCTGATCATCCTCGTCGTTTTCAAGGTGATAAAATGAAGTTAATGACCAAAGCCCGATTAAAGTCCCCATGGGTTCTACACTATGACTGCGGAAGCTGCAACGGCTGCGATATTGAGATACTAGCTGCCCTCACGCCAAAATTCGACGCCGAGAGGTTCGGAATAGTCAACATAGGCGATCCCAAGCAAGCTGATATTCTACTTTTAACCGGCCCAGCAAATAATCGTAACAAAACTGTCCTTAAAAATCTCTACAATCAGATGCCCGAGCCGAAGCTAGTCATGGCTATAGGTGAATGTGCATGCTCAGGCGCGATCTTTCATAATTGCCCTAACACGCTAGGCGGCGTTGACAAAGTTGTGCCAGTTGATGTTTATATTCCTGGTTGCGCTGCTCGCCCAGAACAGATCGTGGATGGGGTTGTTCTTGCACTCCAAAAGCTCGCTGAGAAGAGCGAGCAGTTAGAGCAAGCCAAAAAAGAGGGTGAATAAACATGACACAGCAAGAAGCACCTGTGAGCGTTAAAGGCGCATTACTAGACGTTTTAACAGACCAATCCGGTTTATTTTTCAAGCTCAACGAACTAAAAGCTAACAACGCCCGCTTCCTAACAATCACAGCCCGCGACCTTGACGAGAATGTAGAGATCATTTATCATTTCGAAATTGGGGAGAACATTGTCAACCTCCACCTCAAAAAAATAAAAAACGAGCCATTACAAAGCATCACAAGCATTTATCCCGTTGCCTTCCTCGCCGAAAACGAGCTTCAGGACCACTTCAAGATCAATGTATTTGGCCTCAACATCAACTTTGGTGGAAAGTATATGAGGATCGCCTCAGCTGATCAGGACACCCTCCTGAAACCAGCTATCGGACCAGTTCCATTCATTAAAAGGTTTTGGGGAAAATGCCGGGAGGAGTGCCCAGCAAACGTCAACGCCCCCAAGTACATCCGGCAGATCGCTGAAGGCAACCCTAAAGCTGCCTACAATACAGTCATCGAGCAGGCACCCCTTCCAGCTATCTTGGGAAGAGTCTGCTTTGCTCCCTGCCAGGAAGGCTGTAGACAGGAGAAAAACGAAGCCCCGATCCAAATAAGGCTCCTAAAACGGTTTACAGCGGACTCAAGCGGCCGTCTGAAGAGGGATGTGACCAGAGCGAAACCAACAGGTAAGAAGGTTGCAGTTGTAGGTGGAGGCCCGGCGGGTGTCTCCTGCGCATTCTACCTGGGAATGATGGGCTACGAAGTCACCCTTTTTGATAGAAACGATAGATGCGGTGGAGCAATGCTTTGGGGCATCCCAAAGTATAGGCTTCCAAAGACCGTGATGGAGGAAGAGATCATGGCCCGCCTCGAGGAAGCGGGGGTCAATTTCGAGAAGGGCAAGGAGATCAAGAATCTTAAACCGATCCTCAACGAATACGACTCTGTCTTTATTGGGATCGGAGCCACCGATAGCTACAAACTCAGCGTCGAAGGCGAGGATACGAAAGGCGTCATCGACTTCCGTGACCTCCTCACCGAGGTCAACATGAATAACAAGCTATCCAATATCGGCCAACGCGTAGCAATAGTAGGAGGCGGAAATAGTAGTATAGATGCCGCCCGCGTTGCCAGAAGGCTCGGCGCTACTAATGTCACCCTCTACTATAGACGAACCGAGAGGGAGATGCCCGCTTCGCCGCTTGAGATTCAAGGCGCCATCCAGGAAGGTATCAACTTTGAATACCTCACCGCGCCCGTGAAGATTATCCCCGGCGAACCCCTGAAGATAGTGCTTCAACATATGGAGCTTGGAGAACCGGATGAGTCAGGACGCCGTCGCCCAGTCCCTGTAGTCGGTAGCGAGTTCACCATAGTTGTCGATTCAATAATCAAAGGCATCGGCCAATCAGTTTCGATCCCAAAGGACTACGGCGTCGAGGTAAACCGTCGTGGTACGATTGTAATAAATGAAAGCTATGAGACGAGTCTCAAAAACGTCTATGCCGGCGGCGACTGCGTATTCGGTCCGAAATCAGTGATTGAGGCTCTACGAGACGGTAGAAAAGCCGCTTCTGAGATCGATAAAAACTTCGGTGGAAAGGGTTGGCCCGAACCAAGTGTAGATCTAGATGAGTTCGTCGGTAGACCACCGAATCTTGAGGAAATCCGTCTCCAAGAGATCGTCCAAGTACGCGAGCTCTCAGCCGAAGAACGTGTTAAGAACCTCGATGAGGTTGAACTCGGATTCAACTCTCCAGAGGCGCTTCGTGAGGCCTCAAGATGTTGGAGGTGTGACTGGAATGAGTAATAACACAGGTCTAGTTCAAAAGGAGTATACAGTATTTCCGTTCGGTCCACAGCACCCAGTACTACCCGAACCCCTTCAGCTGAGATTCACACTCGATGAAGAGAAGATCGTCGATGTCGTACCACAGCTCGGATATGTCCATAGGGGAATCGAGCGAGCCGCAGAGCTCAACGACTATAAGCGAAACATCATCCTCTGCGAGAGAGTCTGTGGAATCTGTAACTACATACATGGTATGACTTACTGCATGGCTATCGAAAAGTTAACCGATACCGAAGTCCCAATTCGCGCTAAATACCTACGAGTAATATGGACAGAGATGGGCCGCCTTCAAAGCCATCTTCTCTGGTTAGGTCTATTCGCTGAAGCTATGGGTTTTGAGAGTCTCTTCATGCAGATCTGGCGCGACAGAGAGATAATATTAACCCTTAACGAGAAAACTAATGGTCACAGAATTCATCTATCGACCAACGCTATTGGTGGTGCAAGAAAGGATATCGATGACTCACTTGCAAAAGAGTACCGGAAGGACCTCGAAGCCGTACGCACCAAGATGAGCATATTAGAGCCAGTTTTCTATAAAGACAAGTCTTTCAGGCAGCTAACTGAAGGTAAAGGTATACTCCCGAAGAGCCAAGCCAACTTCCTAGGTGCTGTCGGCCCTACTATTAGGGGAAGTGGTATCCCACAGGACATGAGAGCCCTCGACCCAACCTACAAGGCACTCGACTTTAAGCCAATCGTCTACGAGAGTGGTGACAGCTATGCAAGGACACTCGTCCGATTCGACGAGGTATTCCAGAGCATCAAACTGATTAACAGAGCTCTCGACCAGATTCCACAGGGTCCGATACTAGAGAAGAACGATAAATTCCCAGATGGCTCAGCAATCGCAAGAAGCGAGCAGCCACGTGGTGAGCTCTTCTACTATGTAGAAGGCAACGGCACGAATAAGCTGAACCGCGTAAAAATCAGGACCCCTACAGGCGCCAACATTCCTTCACTGATCTCGATGCTTATGGGTCATAACCTCCCCGACATCCCAGTTATCGTACATAGTATCGATCCATGCATAAGCTGCACTGAGAGATATGTTCAGCTGAAGAAGGAGGCTATATAATATGCCAGAGATGCTTAGGGAGATCCTTAAAAACCTCTTCAGCAAGCCCGCAACGGTGAACTACCCATTCGAGAAACCCGAGCCGTTACCAAAGACACGTGGCGCTCTCACATGGGATATTAATAGATGCGACCAGTGCCAGGATTGTGAACGTGTCTGCCCGAGCATGGCGATTAAAGTTTACCCTGAGGAGAAAAAGGTCGAGTATCAGCCTTTCAAATGTCTATTCTGTTTCCTATGCATCGATAATTGCATGCAGCAGGCCATAACGAACAGCACAACCGTAACAGCCCCCGGATACGAGAAGAAAGTAGAAGTCTTTGAGACCAAAAAAGACTAGCTATTTTTTCAATTTTCAGTCTTAAAGTACTACACATAAAAACACTTTTACTGGAGCTTTTAGTAACGGCAGAATGCTCTTCATCGTTAATCGCGAATCTACGGCATAGTAACAATCTTAGATATTAGCCGCAGAGAAACCTCACAATCTCCTCGGGGTCACCGTCAATTTCTACCTCAATGGAGCCAAGCGGTACTTTGCTAGCATGATAGATGCTGACATGGTTTACATAAGCCGCCTGACGGTTTAACTGGAAAGTAACCTTCTCGTTCTTCGACGCCCAACGATTGAGCATGACACGACAAGCATCTCTAATTCTATCGCTGGCTATTCTCTGCCTGAGCTGACTAAGGGCAAGAATCCCTGTTGCCTTCGCCTCGAGGTAGGGTAAACCATGTATCTTAACCCGCTTAATCTGGAGTTCCCCGAATAGGTTGGTCATCGCCTTCTCGAGTTTTTCCTGGCTTTCAGTGGAGTTGATATGTGCTCGGACAGTGACTATAGTCTCAGCCAATTAAGACCATCTCCATTATCTCATCGAAAGCGGGTTTAAGACGAGCGATGCCGTCGTCGTTAACGATAAGATAATCAGATGAAGCTATAGCGTCTCCAATACCGAAACCCAGTTCCCTGAATTCCCTCTCCTTAAACTCTTCCCACGTCTTTGGGTCATCGCTCCTTCCACGACGGGTAAGCCGCTTGTACCTGCTTAAGGGTGAGGCCCAAACAGCGATGAGGACAACGTCGAAAGCCTCTTTAAAGGCATTGACCTCGGCGAGACTTCTAATTCCATCAACAATTATTATTCCTTCGGAGCCTTTTTTAAGCATCTCTATACAGCGCTTAGCGACGGCGTCTGGCCCATCCTTCCTGATGTCGGCTGCTAGTTGTCCCATGTTTTCGGGTGAGGGATCTAACCCCTGTTGTTGAACGAGATCTCGGATGACATCTCCCATTGTGACTACATGGAGTCCGGACTCGCGTATGAAACCTGAAAGAGTGGTTTTCCCGGAGCCAGCCATCCCAGTGATGAGGATGAGTCGTCTCCGAGACAAGCCTTAGCCCATCCTCTCCAGTCCATGGCTGCGTGTTTTAATAAACACGTTCCTCAGCCCTGTGCTTAAGGCTTCTTGGGCGAGGCTCATCATCGCCTCCCTGCTAGGAGGCTTCTCCTGTTTAAGGGTTTGGCTGAGGATCTCGCCACTATTATCGAATTGCTGTAAGTAGTATACATCGGTTCTACCTTTGAGACTAGACGCGATGCTCCTAATGAAGGAAAGGTCATCCGATATACCGGGGGCAACCGTCGTCCGAGTCTCCGTCTCTAGCCCTAGTTCATTGCTGAGATCGAGGCAGTGCTTCACAGCCTCGACTGATTCTTGTCCGATATCGTGGCAACCCGTTATTCTGCCGTAGTCAATAGGGTTCAAGGGGGCTTTTACGTCGAGGGCTACCCTGTCGATGAAACCGGTCCTCAAGACCATATCAATGTGCTTCTTGATGCTCCCATTAGTGTCTAACATTACCTTGAAACCAAAGCTCCTAGCAAGCTTAGCCGCTTCGATCACGGACTCCGGCTGAAGAAGAGGTTCGCCACCTGAAAAGACGACCGCATCGATGAACATCTTGTTAGCTTCGAAGCGTTCTCTAAGGAGGGCTAAGTTTACTTCCCTTCCAGAATCGAGGGAAAGGAGACTTGAATTCTGGCAGTAGGGACACCTAAAATTGCAGCCAGCGAAGAATATGACAAGGCTAACGTTCCCATACCAGTCTACGGTGGATAGATCTGTGATACCGCCGATACGTAGACTGACCTCTGTCAAGGATTTTCATCCTTCAGTTGTGACACCTTATTTAAAGAGTTAACTTAACTCGGTTTAACGGGTGTTATGCCGCCTATTATACTGATGTGGCTGAAAGCTTCGCCCACACTTCCGTGCCAATGGCTCTCTCCGGCGGGAATAAAAAAGGCCATCCCCATTTCTGCGTCGTACTCTTGTTCTCTACTCGCGACTTTTCCCCTACCGCTGAGTATCCAGAGACATTGATCTGCTTCGTGAGTGTGCCATGTATTCTTAATACCGGGTGGGAAAGATACAAGGCTTATGTTGAGGTTGCGTGCCCCCGTCTCTTTGCCATAAACACGTTTGATTGTTACCTCACCAGTGAATATTCCACCGGATGTTGGCGTCGCCTCGACCTCTCCAAGTTTTCTTACCTGCATCTCGATCAGAGAGAAGATGCATGCGACTAGTTCAAACTAACGCCGATCTAGGGAAGGATTTAACTCTCCCTTAGACGGCTGAGATAGTGAACTCGGTTTGGAGTCGAGGAATCTTATGAAGAATAGAAAACTGGAGTTAACGAAGGACGATCTCCTCTTCCTCGACACACTAGTCGACTACAGGTTCGATCACGTCTCTGAGGCGAAGCTTAAAGGCAAACTCCAAGAACTAGGTATGGGAGAATCTCTATACAACGCCACACGACGCAAACTCCTCTTCAGCCGTTTCATCGGCTCCGTCTACGGGAACCTCACTCTCGAGAATAAGAATTTCAGATCGTTAGAAGCCGAGGGAGACGAGGAACCCGGTAAGTAAACAAGTTACGGCAGTAAGTAGGAGCGCTATGACGAGATGTCTCCGCATTATTATGGATTCAATCTCCTTCCCAGCAGCTACTGTGGCGACCGCGTTGTTGATTTTCGAAGGCGTAACGGCGCTCGCGACCCCGCCAGCCACCGCATGACCCCCGTATAGTGTCATGAAACTATTCTGATTGAGGCCAAGGTTCTCGGCAGCGGTTTTCTGGATCTTATAAAAAAGTACGTTCGACGTCGTCTCTGAACCTCCTACTATAGCTCCGAGGAACCCGAGGCTCGCCGAGACATAAATATAGGCGCCTCCGAAAGTCAAAGCTAGAGTCTCACCGAGTACCTGATTCATAGTCGACCCCGACATAACGAAGCTTATGCAGAAGTAGACTACAAAGGTAAGAATGGGAGCGGGAGCCCGATGGAGCCAGAGGAGGAAACCTTTTCTCAATTGATCACTGGTCGGTTTGAGGGTGGGGATGCTGAGGAAGATGGCGATGAATATCCAAGTGTAGATCTGTGAGAGGACATCTAGATCGATCCTCTGGGTGCCTACGGCAATGACCTCCGCGACGCCTGGGGCTTGGGAGAGCATCTCGCCTACCGCGGGTAGGCTCACAACCGCTGCTAGGAGCGTCAGTATCACGAGAGGAGAAAAGGATCGCCAAGCTTCACCATGTGGCACCTTCTCTACCATAGTCTGCTCAGTGCTAGCATTGTGGCTTAGTCGGTTGTATGCTGTTAGTACGACCATGGTGGAGAGGCCAGCTATGACTCCTACTAGTCGGATGGGAATCAGCTCATAGCCTAGAATGTAGTCAAGGGCAGTGGCTGTGAGGCAAGCACCGGCGAGGGTAAGTCCGCAAAGGAAGCCGGGGATAGCACCTCGACGTATGGAGGTTGTTCCACCGACGAGCCAGAGGATGGCGAAAGCGAAACCGGTGGAGACGATGGGCAGCAAAACAGCTATCTTGAAAGCAAACTCAATAGGGTTCAGAGTGAAGAGCTGGCTTGGAAGGGTTATGGGGATGCTGAGGAGGCTGAAACTTGTGGTGGGGTCATAACCGAGGATAGCGATGCTTATGGCGGCGATCTGGCTAAACCCCATTGCGGTAAGGAGTGGAGGAAAAAGAACGGGGGTCACGACACCGAGGGCTGCGAGAAAACTGCCGAAACCGACACCTATGTAGAGGGCTTGCAGCTCGTTGCCAGCGACTTGCCTCTTAATTACGACGCTTATCGTCTTCAGAGCTCCTGCTTCTTGCATTATATAGATGAGGAGCATCGTCGCTGCTACGGTGAGGCCTAAGCCGAGACTTTTAAGGATCCCAACGAGGGTCAATTCATACACTTGTGTTGTAGTTGTGTTGAAGTTGGTGACGGCGAGTACTGCTGCGAGAGTATACCCAATGAAGGCCATGTTTAAGCTTCCTTGTCTGAGGAAGGCTACCCCGATGAGTACCACTAGAAGGGGGTAGAAAGCGAGTAGGAACTTGGCGGAGATCCCGGTGGCGAAGTAGGCTGAAGCGACCGCTGCAATACCTATGATAGTTAGGATAGCCAACGAGACCGCTCTTACCCTATTCTCTACCATGGAATCACCGGAAATATCCATGTGTTAGGTCCTTGACTAGATAAGGGTTAGCTGAGAGCTAGCTCCTCTCCGCAGTTTCCTTGTTGAGGCGTCTAATGAGGCGCTTAAGCCGTTCCTTGTCCTCTCGCATTGGCTTGAACTCCTCGTGGTGGGGGCAGACCCGGTCATAGACGAACTTGTGGATATCGACATCATAGACGAGGGGATAGATTCTGCATCCTTCAGGACGGCTGACGTAGATGCTACACTTGTTGTTTTCGAGGAAGACGCATACTTTCTTCCTGTTTCTCAAGCGAGTTTCCTCTGCGGCCTCAACGGTAAAATCGGCTCGCTTGAAGCCGAGTTTTTCTATACGATCAATGTCTGTTTTTGTGAGTGGCATCTCAGTCTCAACGCAGCAGGCGACGCAGCCATGAAGCAGGCAGGGTGAGTCATTATTTGTCGCGCTGCTATTCGTTTCATTTTTCTTGTCTACCATGCTTAGGAAACCACCTAGAAGACAGATAGTCTTCCTTGTTATCGTGCGCTCCCATTAATTCAGAAAACCCTTAAATCATTGTCTGAAAGACCTGGGGGAAGTGTGTTTTAAACATCTCCTTAAGCATCTCGTTTACATTGTCTTTGCTAAACTTTATCGCATAATTGGTTGTCTTCTCTCCCTTCACGAAGATAGCAAGGTGACCCAGGCCTATTAAGAAGGGTTCTTTGAGTTGCACCAGTGTAATATCCCGCCTATCGATTTCAAAGTCCTTATTGTTCTCCAGCTCAGTCAAGAGGTGCATCGTCTCATCGTTCGTTAGGTTTCTCCCGAGGGCGCTGCTCACTGCCCATGGAGCCTCGAAGCCCAGCATCTTCCCGATTATTGCGCCTGCAATTGCTCCACTGACAGCCTTCGCGAATTGCTCCGGCTTCTTGATTCCGATCACTCTCTTATTTGTGATATAGATTCCGTAGCCGATTGATCCAGGCCTTAGCATGTCGGCACTCGAAAATCCTGCGAGGACAGTTTCTGGGAATACCTTTGGCATTGTTGGAGTAGTTTGATCACCTTCGGCTTTTGATATTATATCACGTGCAAGCGTCTTGGACACTTTTGAAGTAGTTTGACTTCTTTCGACTTTTAAATCTGTATCATTTTCGACTTTCTTACCACAGTTTTTGCAGAATAGGTGATCATCCTTCATTCGATAACCACAGTACGGACAGAACAAGGGGAGCGCCTACCTTGCATTTCATTACTAGGAAATATTAACTTTTTCAGGGACTTGTTCGCGCTCGCTCACAAGGTTCTCAGAGACAGCTGGAGGGATAATCTACAGTTTTCTAGTTACCTTAACCCATTCACTCCCCCGTCTAATCAGAACAGCGAACCTGTTGCCCTGCTAGAAATCTGAGTCTGAATAAGACGATAAATACGTCATCTAACATTCAGTAATATACAAATTTTTTGTTACAATGCTTTTTCAGGTCCTCTAAAGAGATCCAAGACACCGAACCTTCATAACTCAGCTAAACCTCTTCTAACGCTAATATGGAGAAAACCATTAAAACCCAGCTCCTTCACCAAGGAAAACAGTTAAGCTTCAAAATCGAAGAAATTCAATTGCCTAACGGTAAGATAGTGACTCTCGATGCTGTCGACCACCCCGGTGCTGTAGCGATAGTTCCCATTTTCGACGACGATCGTATTCTTCTTGTCAAACAGTACCGCCATTCCGCAGGAAAAGAGCTTCTCGAAATACCCGCAGGCACCATTGAACCGGGTGAAGCTCCAGACACATGCGCACGTCGAGAACTAAAGGAGGAAACCGGCTATTCCGCTGGCTCGATGAAGAAGATTCTCACAATGTATATGGCTCCAGGCTACAGTAACGAGGTAATTCACCTATACCTCGCCACCTCTCTCAAAGCTGGAACTCAAAAAACTGAGGAGGACGAGAGCATCACTCTCGAAACCTACAGCTTCGAAGAACTTCTAAAGATGTTCGAAGAGAACATAATAGAGGATGCAAAGACAATCGCTGGCATCCTCAGCTATCTCACGCGTGGTTGAATTTATCGAAGGTCCGGTAGATCAATAATGTCACTGCGAGTAAGGCAACCGCCACAACAGCGTTAGTCCAAAAAGCGTAGACGATCCCATAGACGTCTGTTAACCAACCCAAGACAACTGCAGCCACCGAGCCAAGTCCAAAACTAAAGAAGAACATGACACCATAACTCAAACCCATTAAATGGCGAGGTGTCACCCTGCTAACTAAGTTTGTCATCGAAGGTTGATGAGCGAAGACAGCAACGCCATACATGAAAGTGAAAGCTACAACGACTAAATAGCTCGTAGGGACTAAAAGGAGGAAAAAAAGGCTAACTAAAACCCCGATGACGGAGCCTAGTATAATCTTTGTTGGCCCCACTTTATCAGAACCCTTACCACCAATCAACTGCCCCGCAACACCAAACAGAAGAATCAGGGAGCCACCAATTGCTGCGAGCTCGCCAGTGTATCCCTTACCCAGACGAAGATAAGTCGGGAAGTAGATCTCGACGCCTCTGAAGACGAAGCCAATGAGGGCATTGAACAGAAGAATCTGCCAGAAGTTAGGGACCTTTAGGAACTCTAGGAGTGCTAGCTTCCTTGTCCCTTTTAGGGCGTCTTCATCAAGTTGAATCCGGTTCATAAAGTAGGCGGTCCCAACAGAGAGGAGACCAAAGAAGATGAAGCTGAACCGCCAGTCGATGAGGACACCGAGGAAAAATGCCACCGTCGGCGTAAGAACTTGGCCAGCGTTCCCCGCTGCATTATGAATGCCCATGGCGTTCCCTGGGCTGTCAGGGAAGGCTTGTGCTATGAGCTTGTTAGCTGTAGGATGATAGAAGCTCGCCCATACTGCCATAAGGAACATGGCGGCCGCAAAGGTGTAGACTTCACGACATATGAGAAAGAGTAGGCTTGACACTCCTGCCAGGCCTATGCTTATTCTCGCCACCTTCACGCTCCCGATCATATCTGAGAGCGGTCCCCCCACTAAGGCCCCCGTACCGTATATGAAGAACGTCGCAGTTGCGATAAGACCAATCGTCTGGAAACTTGCACCGAGATTCTCCGCGATGTTACTAAGAAGGGGGGGAAGAACCAGGAATAGGCTGTGGTTGAGGGAATGGGCCGCGCCGAGGAGACCGAAGGTAATGATGTCCCGATTCATGGAAACGGTAGCACTTTGATCCGGATAATAACCTTCCGGGGAGACCGAGAGCCTTTAAACACCCTGTACTAGTAGCTTGCATGGAATATGATGTTCTCATTAGAGATGCTCTGATTATCGACGGTTCAGGGCGACCAGCTTACAAAGGCTCAATAGGCGTTATGGAAGACAAGATCTCCGCCCTTGGTGAAGTGAAAGGCGACGCGAAGAGAGAGTTAGAAGCTGAGGGGTTATATGCGAGTCCGGGCTGGATCGACGCTCACAGCCACTCAGATGATACTATTCTCTTTTACCCGAAGGCTGAGAGCTACATTTACCAAGGCGTAACTACTTTCATTGGCGGTGAGTGTGGGGGCTCACCCGCTCCTATTGAGGACCTTTTTACGCTCCCTGGGATAGCTTCGGATTACCTCGACGAGCTTATGCCTCATAAGTTCTACCCAGAGAAGGACCTTCTTTCTAGAGAGCAGATAAACAACTTGATGAAGGAGAAGTATGGTTGGACTGTCGACTGGCATACTACAGCCGATTGGTTTAGACTCATCGATAAGAGGGTCTCAGTCAACGTTGCACTGCTGATTGGGCAGGGTAATGCTCGTTATATGGTAATGGGTGAGGATTATAAGCGTCACTCGAAGCCGAATGAGCTTGAGATGATGAAGGAGATCATCCGAGTTGCTATGAATGATGGTTGTATAGGTCTTAGCACTGGTCTCGATTATGATCCCGGCGTCTGGGCGCATATGGATGAGATCAACGCCTGCGTCGAGGTCCTTAAGGAGTATCCGAACTCTGTATATGCCACTCATTGGCGGAGAACTGGGAGACGACGTGATGTCAAAGCAGGCGATTACCGCTCCAATAAACTTGATGGCCTCCTCGAATCAATCGAGACCTGCCGAAAGACGAAGGTACCAACCAACCTCGCTCATCTGACACCGGCATGGCGTTTGGTTCCGGAGGGAGATGACGACATGGAGGAAGCAAACTATCGGAGAACACTAAAGTTCATAGACGACGCTCGAGCAGAGGGACTGCCACTCACCTTCGACCACATGCCCTGGTTCATCTTCGGAGGATTCTCTGTAATGCCGTACCTCTGCAGTCTACTTACCCCCTGGTTGAAGGAGCAAGGAACCCGAGAAAAGTTCGCTAAGTGGCTCAGTGTGCCTGACTATAGGAGGGAGGTTATCGAGAATATCCAGACAGGTAAGTGGTTTATACGCCTCGCTTATAACCCAAACAGTAACCCACAGTGGGCAGAGAACATCTGGGTCACAAAACACAAATCTAAAGGATGCGAAGGCAAGCAGATCGCCGAGATAGCAAGGAACCGGAGAAATAACCCACTTGAAACTTGGTTTGATCTCATTTGCGAGGACCCCGATAGCCGAGGTGTAGCCGTAGGTGTCGCCGAATCCGGTAACTTTCCTCAAAAGCCATTTCGTGCAATCTTCTTCCAACACCCCATTTGTGCGCTAAGCCTCGACCAGTCCGTATACGACATTAACCGCGAACAGAAGACGCCGCCCTATTCCATCCCCGGCGTCAACACATACGCTGCTTTTCCCGGTTTCATCAACGAGTTCGTGAAGAAACACAAGATATTAACACTTGAGGAAGCGATCCGTAGGATGAGCACACAAGCCGCTGACAACCACTTCCTCAAAGGCCGAGGAAGGATCACACCCGGAAGCTACGCGGATATAACCATCTTCAATTACGACAAACTCCAAGTCACCGGAGATGCTATCGAACCTCGGAAGTATCCGAAGGGAATAGAGTATGTCCTAGTAAATGGTGTTCCCGTCCTCGAGAAGGGTAAACACAACGGCAAGACTCCTGGCCGCGTCGTTAAACGTACTTAATTTTAGAAACTAATGCGTACGCATACTGCTTACAAGGAAAGCCATATCCCTTCAATCTCCCATACTTCTCCAAGTGACATATTTGAACCAGGAGG
>CAZIAF010000027.1:0-17572 GCA_964537625.1 uncultured Candidatus Bathyarchaeia archaeon | reverse complement strand
GAGAGAATGCAGATCGCGGAGACTGTTGTCGACGAGGTTGATGGTCGGGTCCCAGCCCTCGTAGGCGTAAGTCATAGCGGCACCGAGCTTGCCATCAAACTCGCCAGACAAGCAGAAGACATAGGAGCCGACGGTGTTATCGTCATGGTTCCCTACTTCAACCACACTCCGAGCAAAGCCATCGTTAAGAACCATATTTCCGCCATATGCAACAGTATAAATCTACCAGTAATGCTTCAGGACGCCGAGGACGCGACAGGCATCCACATCTGCCCAACACTATACCTCGACCTCACAGATGAACATAGCAACCTCACAAGCATAAAGCTCGAAGGGCCAGCTACCCTAGACAAGCTTCAGGACATTAATCGTCTTATGTCCGGACGAGTCACCGTCTTCGGAGGCATGGCCGCCAAACTCATCCTTCAGGAGGAGGAACTTGGCGCAGATGGTACAATTCCCAGCGCTTGCCTAACCGACCTTGTCAAACAGATCTGGACCCACGCAAAATCCGGTGACCAAAAAAAGGCCGAAGTCGCCTACGCAAGGTACAAGCCTTGGGTCGACTTATTCCACTCTAGTCTAGGAGCCACAGCAGAAATTGAGAAAGAGACCCTCAAACACAGGGGAATAATATCCCATGCCACAAGTAGAAATCCTAAGATCCCCCTCAGCAATGAAGGCAAAAGACACCTTGCCACAATATTAGATGGGCTAAACCTAATCTAAACCTCTGTAATAATCATATTCTCCTTTAGCAGCATATGAGACAAATACTCCTAAATTCTCATACCTCTCTCATGGAGCTCAGCTAGGTGACCGGTATGTTTCTCATCTCTCAATGGCATCAGAGCTCCGAGCTCGAAAGGAAACGCCACCGTGAACCACCGGTTAAAAGTGTTAACATAGTTGAACCAGCTCCAGAGGAGGTCCTCAAGC
Organism: uncultured Candidatus Bathyarchaeia archaeon; assembly: GCA_964537625.1. Lineage (GTDB taxonomy): Archaea > Thermoproteota > Bathyarchaeia > TCS64 > TCS64 > UBA8941. Next base: position 16,633 of record CAZIAF010000027.1, on the reverse strand, counting down.
TCCTCTTTCGTCTTCACGGTCGGGAAAGAGGCCTCGATTTCCAATGCGAATTTTAAAACCTTGGGGAGGTTAAGCCAAGGCGCTGGGCAACGAGGTGGATCGACGTCGCCAACTAGTTTCGCAATTGGCATCGTCGCCGCAAGCCACAGAGTCTTACACTGCTCCACGGAGAAACTCGCGTCTCTAAGTGCGGAGTTTACGGTCGGCTGGGCACACTTCCACCCCATAGCTGAGGTGTCGCCGACGAGAAAGAGAAGGTTACCGAGAACCTGACCGTGAACATTAGCGCCACTTGGGAAGACGCCTGACCGACACATCTCCACTTCAAAAGGTTCATCCCAGAAGATGCGGTCAAGATCGATCTCGATCTCGTCCTTAACCATGCGCCAGTCCTTCATTGTTCAGCTCTCCTTACCAAGATGACCATCGGTTTATGTTCGAGGATTTGGGCGTCCCAGACCGCCTTCCCCGCCTTCGCTGCCTTATTCAAGTCCTCAGGATTAACTTGAGCAACTACGCTTCCGCGTATCTGAAGTGGCTCAGTGCATTTACCATAATATAAGCTAAGACCGCCGAATCCGCCTGTGACAGCATACACAACCCCGCCCAAAGGAACTGTGGTATACAGATACCTATTCCTCCCTATACCGAGACCAGACTTCACTGGGTGCTTTGGTGGACGCGCCTCTGCACTGAACTCCATTCCACTTGAGACCGGGTGCCTGCAAACCATCTTTACAGGTTGTTCAAGGTTCGCCCAAAGGGTCTCACAGAGCTCAGGTTCCTCGCTTTCCCAGAGCTCAGCGCGGACCGAAGACTCGATCTTTGGAAACTCTATTAAAATGCTCCTAGCCATAACTCGCTCAATCTTAGAAGCGTATGGACAACCGTTATTATCAGTTTCCAACCACATGATCAAAACAGGTGTCTTAAATGGAGAAGCTAGGCGTAGGCTTCATAGGATCAGGTTTCATCGCTCGATTCATGGCTCAGAGCTGGACAGCTATCAGAGGAGCGGAAATCGCAGCTATCTTCAATCCCAACTTGGATGGAGCGAAGCAACTCGCTGCATACATTGATGAACTTGGACTTGGAAAACCCAAATTGTACACAGACCTCCGAGAGATGCTCTCTGACAGTTCAGTGAACGCAGTCTGGGTGATGAACCCAAACTATGCTAGGATTGAGACGGTCAAGACAGTAGCAGAAGAGGTTCGTCAAGGACGCGGACACATAGTCGGTATCGCCTGCGAGAAGCCACTAGGACGAACCGCAGACGAGGCAGAAGAAATGATAAGTCTCATTCAGCCAACTGACCTTTTACATGGCTATCTTGAAAACCAAGTCTACTCTCCGAGCGTAGTTCGTGGCAGGGATGCCGTATGGAGGTTCGGAGCTCGAAAAACAAATCGCCCCTATATTGCCCGAGCCGCAGAGGAGCATGGTGGCCCCCACAACGCCTGGTTCTGGAGCCCAAAGCGATCAGGTGGAGGCGTCCTCCTCGATATGGCATGCCATAGTATAGAAGCTGCTAGGTTTCTCCTAACCAACCCCGAAAAACCGAAAGGAAGTCTTACTCCAATCTCCGTTCAGGGAAATATTCAGAGCCTCAAGTGGACTCGAGAACCCGCTCTGAGCCAACTACGCAAGCAATACGGCGTTGACTACTCGAAGAGCCCAGCTGAGGACTATGCAACAGTCAACATAACGTACAAGGACGAAGGCGAGTTGGTCCTCACAGAGGCACGAACAAGTTGGTGCTACTCAGGCCCAGGACTCAGGCTTAGCATGGAAGTCCTCGGCCCGGAGTACAGCATCACAATAAACAGCCTCCAGCAGGAGCTCAACATATTCCTAAGCCGAAACGTCTCAGCAGCTAAGTCGGAGGACTTTGTAGAGAAGCAAGCAGCGGAACAAGGGTTAATGCCTGTAGTTCCCGATGAGGCAGCCGCATATGGCTACGTCGCTGAGTGCAGACACATGGTCGACTCATTCCGGAGAGGAATCCAACCATCGGAGGACTGGTACGATGGACTGCTAGTCACGCAGCTAATGATGCTCGGCTATAAATCAGCTGAGGAGGGTAGAACCATCAAATTCAGCCAAGAGGCAGTCCGCGGTTATAAACCAAAAGTAGCCTCAGGTGAATGGAAACCCTAAAGTCGTCCCAGGATCGCCTTCTCCAGCTCCTCCTTTTTCCTTTCCCGTAACTCGTAGCGTACCCTGATCACTGGTTTATTCACCTTGAGGTATCGGCGTAAATCAGTTGGTGTACCAAGAAGTACGAGGTCGCAGGGAGTCGCGTTGATAATAGTCTCTAATTCCTTCATCTGCTGGGGACTGTAGCCGACGGCGGGTAAGACACGTTGAAGGTGAGGGTATTGTTCGTAGATGTGCTTGATGCTGCCAGTAGCGTAGGGTCGAGGATCAACAATCTCGGCTTCGAGTTCCCTAGCCTTGATTGTAGCTGCACCATAACCCATGCCTCCATGAGTGACGGTCGGGCCATCTTCGACGACGAGCACTCGCTTTCCTAAGAGTCTGCCTTCGTCATCAGCTGTTATTACGATATCAGCCTCTACGATCTGGGCTCGGTGGTTCACACTTTGTACGTTCTTCTTGACCTGTTCAACACTCCCCTGAGGTGCTGTATTCACTTTACTGATGACAATGACATCAGCCATCCTAACGTTAACCTCGCCGGGATAGTAGTTGAGCTCATGACCTGCACGGTGGGGGTCGACGATGCAAACATGGACCTTAGGCCAGTAGAAAGGATAGTCGTTGTTACCACCATCCCAGACAACAACGTCGGCCTCCTTCTCGGCCTTGCGGATAATATCGGCATAGTCAACACCAGCGTACACAACGGCCCCCATTTCGATGTGGGGCTCGTAGTCCTCCCGTTCCTCGATCGTGCAGTCATGCTTATCGAGGTCCTGAAGCGTAGCGAAGCGCTGGACCCGTTGCTTAACCAGGTCGCCATAAGGCATCGGATGGCGTATGACAACAACCTTCTTTCCCTTATCCTTGAGAAGGCGGACCAGCCAACGGCTCGTCGGACTCTTACCACTCCCAGTCCGGCTTGCGCAAACGCTAACCACCGGTTTCTTCGACCGGATCATCGTCTCCTTTGGCCCAAGTAGTGTGAAGCTGGCACCAGCCGCCAATGCTCTGCTCCCTTCATCCATCAAAAAGCTGTGGCTCACATCACTGTAACTGAAAAAGACCTCGTCAACGTCAAGTTCCTCGATAAGATGCTCCAACTGAGACTCGGGGTGGATCGGGATCCCCTTAGGGTATCGCTTCCCCGCGAGCTCGGGAGGGTAAACGCGTTTCTCGATGCCGGCTGAGGCGTCAAGATCCGATATCTGGGCGGCTGTAAAGGCGACGACCTCGTAACTTGGGTTGTCTCGGAAAAAGGTGTTGAAGTTATGGAAGTCGCGGCCGGCTGCCCCCATTATAATGGCTTTCTTGATCATAACATTCTATAGAAAGTTTAGAGCCAATAAAAAACCTGCTACAGCTAGGACATGTATCAATTTTATTGTCGTATATACGACATAAAGGGATTTGAGTGTTTCTTCCCGTAATATCAATGCGGGGTGGAATATGCTCATCAAGCAATAGGTACCTGACTCGTGGAGCCTAAAGATATACATGATGAGCCCATCATAAGCATCGCAACACCAATAAGATCGGTTATTCACCCTGTTTTCAACGAGTATCGCCTTGAGGTAAACCGATGGAGAAGCTCACCAGGGTTCGATTCACAAATCTTGACAAGATGCTTTACCCAGAGGCAGGGATCAGAAAACATGATGTGGTGAAATACTACATCCGAGTAGCACCGAGGATGCTACAGTTTCTCAACGGGCGGATGCTAATGGTGAATAGGTTCCCTAATGGCATCGAGGAGGAAGGCTTCTACGGGAAGGACGCGCCTCAAGGGACACCGGATTGGGTGAGGAAATTCCATGTATACTCTAAGGCCGCAGGGCGCGAACTCGACTATATAATCTGTGATGACCTCGATACCCTTATTTGGCTTTCAAATCTCGCTGCGCTGGAGCTCCATATCCCCCTAGCAAAGATAGATAAGATGGATAACCCGGATATGATCCTCTTCGATCTCGATCCACAGCCACCTGCAGGAATTTTAGAAGCTGCGAAAATTGCGAAGGCTGTAAGGGTGAAACTGAAGGAGCAGGGCTTAACTGCTTGGGTAAAGACCTCAGGGAAGAGGGGGCTCCACGTCGTAGCACACGTCGAGAGAATGAACACCTTCGACGAAACCCGTACATTTACCCACAAAATTGGCATAGAGCTCGCTAATGAGACGGGTATCGTCTCCTCTGAGAAGGGGCAGAAAAAACCGGGAACAGTCTATATCGATTACCCACAGAATGGCCAAGGTCGAACCGTTGTGTGTCCCTACAGTTTGAGGGCAACACCGACTGTCACGGTCTCGACGCCTCTGAGCTGGGACGAGCTGGATGGTCTTGATCTAGGCAAATTCACTATAAATAAAATTCCCGATAGAGATGATCCTTGGGAAAACTTCTGGAGGAAGACAGAGAATTTACGGATTAGTTAATCGCATTATCCAATCGCGTGCGAAAGTGTATTGAATAATAATATGTAAATTACATTATATTTTCCCACTTGTTAAAATTGGGATATTAGTAAATAGAATACTGCCAATAGAAATTCTTTGATGTGATCAAAAAAATTATGGAGACTTTTAATCTGCAGCATCTTTAAAGGCGGATTGTTTCGACTTCGCAGAGACCTTATTGTGAAAAGGTTAAGACCAGCGGCTCCGAGGGTTCAATTGGGGTCTTTTTGAGCGAAGAGGAGAGCGCTCCGCCTGGGCGGAGCTTCTGGAGCGGGACGATTAGCATCGGGTTGGTGAATGTTCCGGTGAAACTCTATACGATGATTAGGGATCAGAGCTATAGTTTTCATTTCATTAGGAAGCGCGATGGATGTCCACTTCGTTATCAACGTGTGTGCACTTACGACGATGAAATAGTGGAATGGGGGGATGTTGCCAGAGGCTATGAGGTCCGCAAGGGGGAGTATGTGACCTTCACAAAGGAAGAACTCGACGTAATTCGCCCCGAGTCTGATCGTAGGATCAGAGTCGACAAATTTGTCCACTACCTTGGAGTTGACTCCCTTTATTTCCAAAACAACTACATATTAGGCCCGGATAAGAGTGGAGACGCCTACCGACTGCTTTATTCCGTACTCGAGAAGAAGGGGTTGGCTGGAGTGGGCCGATACACGATGCGGACGAAGGAGTACCCTGCTTTAATCCACGCCTACAGGGGAGCCCTCGTTCTTACCACACTCAGATATCCCAACGAGGTCATTGACCCAAGCACAGTCAAAGGCATAAAAGAGCTGAAAGAGCCCACCCATAAGGAGCTGGAGCTCGCTGAAAAGATCCTTGACAACCTCACCGGAGAATTCGATATAAAAGAATATCAAGATACATACCGTGAGAATGTTGAAAACCTCATAAAGCAGAAGATGAAAGGCGTAACCGTCAAGGTGGAGATACCGGAGAAGAAAGAGGATGTCAAGGAGCTTATGGCAGCCCTTGAGCAGACCCTTAAACAGATGAAAAAATGATGAAATACCAACCCATGCTCGCTGAGCCCTCGGATAACCCTTTCAGCGACCCGGGCTGGCTCTTCGAGGTCAAATGGGACGGCCTACGTGCTATCGCTTATGTTGGAGAGACGCTGAGAATCATGAGTAGAAACGATCACGATCTCACCCGAAGCTTTCCCGAGCTCGAGGAGTTGAGAGAGTTAGCACACAACGTTATTCTCGATGGGGAAATCATCACGATGCGAAATGGAAAACCTAGCTTCCAAACGGTCGCAAAACGGATACAAGCCGTGAAGCTTAAGGATATCGAAAGTGGAGCTAGGGAAACACCATGTACCTACATCGTCTTTGATATTCTCGAGAACAATGGTGAGACCCTCACAGAAAGACCATTATATGAGAGGAAATCTATCCTGAGAGAAGCTCTTAAAGACGGAAAACATATCGTCGTCTCCTCATATGTGATAGGGAACGGCGAGGATTACTTTGAAGCCGCCTTAATGAAGGGTCTTGAGGGGATTGTGGCGAAGAAGCTGGAAAGCCCATACAGACCGGGTAAGAGGAGCAAGGAGTGGCTTAAGGTCAAACGGGTAAAGACGGTTGACTGCGTTGTAGTTGGCTATACACCTGGTGTGGGAAATAGAGCAGATAGCTTCGGGGCGCTCCTACTCAGCCTTTATGAGGGGGAGAGACTCAACTACATAGGCCGCGTCGGTACGGGCTTCACCAATAAATCGTTGCAGGAGCTGCTAGCGATCTTTAAACCCTACAAAACACCCGAAAAGCAAGTTGAAGCTCCTGACTTACCCGTCGATATAACATGGCTCAAACCCGAACTAGTCGCTGTGATCGGTTACCAAGATCTGACAGAAGACACCCTGCTACGTGCTCCACGCTTCCTCCACCTGAGAAACGATAAATCTCCACATTTCTGCACCATTGATCAGGTGAGGAAAGTGACCCTCGAGGAATACAAAGCAAAGAGGAACTTTTCAAAGAGCCCTGAACCCGCCGGCGGAACAATAAAGTCTTTCGGAACCATTTACGTAATACAAGAACATCATGCAAGTCATCTCCATTGGGACCTAAGACTGGAGCGGGAAGGGGTTTTAAAAAGTTGGGCGGTGCCTAAGAAACCACCAGAGGAGCCGGGGGAAAGGCGTCTCGCCGTCCAAGTGGAAGACCATCCTCTAGACTACGGTGAGTTTGAAGGCGTCATCCCTGAGGGAGAATACGGTGCTGGTATCGTCAAGATCTGGGATAATGGCACCTATGAACCTGTAAAATGGACCGAGGACAAGATCGAGTTCATCATACATGGTAGACGACTCAGTGGCCAGTACGAAATGATAAAGTTTAGGAAGGCGGGGGAAAAGGAGTGGCTACTTTTCAAGAAGAGAGGGGAGTAGTCTACCTCGGAACAATGGGCTGGAGCTACAGCTTTTGGGTGGGAAAGCTCTACCCCGAGGGTACAAAACCTGTAGGGTTTCTCACCGAGTACGCTAAAAACTTCAACTCCGTCGAGATCGACGCCACATTCTACAGGATTCCTTCAATATCCATTATTGAAGCGTGGAGAAACCAAGTTCCTAGTTTCTTCAGGTTTGCCCCAAAATTCCCGCAATCCATAACACATGCCCCCGGATTCGCTTATGATGCGGAAAAGCTTGGCGTCTTCCTAGACAGAATTACTCTTTTAGGTGAAAGGCTAGGTCCGTTACTCCTCCAGTTCCCTCCACATCTAAAAACTGATCTCGGTAAAATGGGGGATCTACTCGATGCTCTTCCAACGAGACACCTCTACGCAATTGAGTTTAGAAATAGGAGCTGGTTTACTGAAGAGACCTACAACATGCTGAGGGATAGGGGTATGGCGTTCACCCTAACAAACAAGCTGGGACACCCCATGGAGAAGACAGCCGGGTTTACCTACGTCCGTTGGGAAGGTGACCGTAAAACCGTGAATGGAGAGAAAGGCGTAGTTGAGATAGAGAGAGGTTCCGAAACCGCTGAGTGGGCTAAGAAGGTCGATGCACTCCTAGAAAATGGAACCGACGTCTACGGTTACTTCAGCAAGTTTTACTCCGGCTTTCCTCCAGAGGATGTTCACGCTATGACGCAGCTTCTAACAAACAGAAGCTAGCCTTCAACCTTCCACCAATGAGGATACCTCAAGTACCTCTTCTCACCCCTTATCCAAATCGTCATACCACAGGCCTCGGGCTGGAGGAGAAAGCCATCCATGAACTTAATCCCGTCGGCATGAACGGGCAACCCGAACCAGTGCCACATTAAATTTCCAACCCATGTGTCGTGGCTAACATAGATGTCTAAGGTATCATGTGTCGCGGTCTTCAGATTAGATACGGTGAACTCTGCAACCATCCTAGCGAACTCTTCCGACGAACGCATGGAGCCAGGCGGTGTCAGACCTGCGCACCAGTCATTAGTTATCCGAACCGCTGCAGCGCATTCGTCTTCGAGGATTTTGTAGATAGAATATACGTATTGGTCAGCAGCATCCGAATCAAGGGAAGGACGCAGAGGGATAACCCCAGCCATCTCCGCTGTTCCGCTTATAGAGATGATGCCTTTTTGAATTTCCTCTGCAGTCTCTCTAGTCCTTGTTACGACGGTGTGGTAAATTCTGTACCTACGGTTTCTAGGTAAACTCATTCCGAACTCAGAGGCAGCAGAGCGACCAGCCGCGGTGGATAAAAGCTCCCAACTTCTTTCATCCGTCACTCGTGGACGCTCAGTGTGTCTTATGTGAAGAACCGCGGGCTTCCTCGGGTCCAAGTCCCATGCATTGTTGATAAGGCTAAGAGCAGGACCACCCCAATCAACAGACTCCAGAATACCAACCATTCAGTAGCTTGTCCTGTTATGTTTTATTAACCATCCGAGTAGCCTCTGCAACCGTATAAATTGAAATAAATGGCAGAACTGTTAAAACCTCCAATAATAAGCAGTTTCATGATAAATTCATGGCTACGTCGACGGCTCTTAAATACGTCGAGGATAATCGGGGAAAGCTGATCAGTTATCTTCAGAAGCTTGTTCGAGATTACCCAGAGGGTGAAGCCTCCCTACAAGCGCATCTCGTCGAGCGATTCACAGAGCTCGGATGCCAAGTTCATGTTGAGAAGCTCCTCCCAACTACAGTGCAGCTAGAGAAGGAATTTGCCCTTCCCGAGACTATTGACATGATTCCAAGGACCCATATCATAGGACAGATCAAAGGAACTGGCGGTGGGAGGAGTTTAATGCTCATAACCCATCCTGATGGGGATCCGATTAAGACAGAGGGTTGGGTGAAGCCGCCTCATGAAGGGACTATAGAGAACGGCAAGATGTATGGGTGGGGAGTCGCAGACGACCTTGCAGGAATAGCGATGATGATAGGCGCCGTAGAGGCGATTCTGACGACGGGAATAAAACCCCGAGGAGACGTCTACCTGATGAGCGCTTGCGCCAAGAGGAACGCCTGGGGGATCGCCGCCCTCCTAAGGTTAGGATACAGGGCGGATGCCGCGATCTATGTTCATCCAGCTGAGTCGGAGCTTGGACTCAGGGAAATAAAGACCTTAACTTCGGGGCTCCTTAAATTCCGCATCACAGTGGAAGGAAGATTGCCTCCGAAGACAGAGTTTGTTCAGACCACCTTCCAGCACCTCGGAGTCAATTCAATCGATAAGGCTATCAAAATAATCCTGAGTCTCTACGACCTTAATGATAAACGAAATAAGAGAGTCAACTATGTGCCCCTCACCGATTCGGTTGGGAGAAGCACCAACCTGTTAATCTCCCACTTCCAAGCAGGAAGCATGGGGAATCTCACCGACATACCAACGAAATGCACAATAGCCGGGAGCATCACCTTCCCACCCCCCGATGACATAGACACCGTAAAGAATGAGGTGGAGATCCACCTCGAATCGCATTACCAAGCTGACTCATACCTCAGAGAGAACAAGCCACAAATAGAATGGATACAGGGCACCCAAGGAGTTGAGATACCCCTCAACCACCCTATAGTGGAGATAACAATGCGGGCGCTTGAGGTTGAGACCGGAGAGAAACCATTCAGCAACCCCCTTTACAGTAAGAGCGACCTCCGTACACCAGTACTCATCTCCGGAATACCCAATGTGGGGATCGGCCCAAAAGCTGGTGACTTGGCGACAACCGGCGGTTGCGATGAGTGGGTCGATCTCGACGACTACATTCGTGCTACAAAAGTGCTAGTCCGAATAATAACCGAATGGTGCGCCTAAACTTTTAATATACTCTTAGAAGCCTAGTTTTGACACTCAGTCAGTTTCGTTAACTTCTGGAGTAAAGGCTTGATGACAGCATAAACAATAGTTTTGAGTTTTGTGGATCTTAGTATCTTCTTGTATCGAGTTAGATTTTGAGGATGCATAACCCTTGCGGATACAGTTTAATTTTTAAATTAACTTTATACGATAGAGTTTCGCTCTGGCAACTGTACCAACCTCTTCGATGAGCCCCATCTTAGAGAGGCAGTAGACCATTCTTCTGGCGAGTGTGATTCTAACCCCAGTAGTTTTACTAAGCTGCCTACTCGTGAAGGCGCCATGTATATCCGGGATAAGCCTAAGGTAGTCTTCTGGTTTCTCGAACAGTTTATTTGAGATTACTTTGATTAGATGCCTCTCATTAACCGTATACCGGGTCCGCCTTCTTCCCCTCCATTTAATTGTCTGCACCTCCTCAGAATGGACGAGCAGAACTTCCAAAGATAAGTTGTGATCAAGAGGTAAAATAGGGCAGTAGATGAGTTCGTTGAAGACCTCTTCGACTCTGCCAATGTGCGGCGAAACACGGCGTTGCTGTTTACCATCGACTTCCCGGCGGATCCATTTTCTCTCTGGCACCGGGTAAACGAGCCTTACTCTATAGCTCTTTAAGAGCTTTGCCAGCTTGCCCCGGATCTGCTGGAAGTTACCAGTTTGGATCTCGATAAGGAGGTCTCCTCGTATGAGGTCCGCTTTATAACCTAAAACCTCAGCCTCTACTAGGTCCCCAGGCCTCTTTAACCACTCCTTTAGTTCAGCATGGAGACCTTTCTCAGGCATATGTACATAATGTACCAATCCGAATTTAACAGATAAGACTACACACTCATTAAAGCCTCAATAAATATGATGATTTATGAATACTACAAAAATTTCTCTCATGAAATAGATTTATAAAGAAACGAAGCCGAGATTTCTCTAAATTCCCAAAGAATTTAAAAAAATATATTTTTTTTTTAAAAAAAGGAACAAGGAGATTACTCGAGCCCACTCATCTTCCTAATCTCTCTGCCTACCCTTTCGATTTCTAGGGAATCAACCTCATCCATGAGCGCCTTGAAATGCTTAGAGCCCTCATTATACTCATTCATCCAATCCTTGGCAAACTTTCCGCTTTGGACATTCTTAAGGACCTTTCTCATGTTCTCCTCGACGCGGTCGTCAACGATCATTGGACCAACCGTTAAGCCGCCCCACTTTGCAGTATCCGATACTGCGCGGTACATGCCACCAATCCCAGCTTTGTAGATCAGGTCTACGATGAGCTTGAGTTCATTGCAAACCTCAAAGTAGGCTAGCTCTGGTGGGTATCCAGCCTCGACTAGAACCTTAAACCCGCGACGGATGAGTTGGTCCGCACCTCCACAGAGGACTGCTTGCTCACCGAAGAGGTCTTCTTCGGTTTCGTCCTTGAATGTGCACTCTAGGATACCTGCCTTCCCACTTCCAAGAGCCTTAGCAAGGGCTAGCGCAGTCTGAAGGGCTTGACCCGATGCATTCTGGTGAACCGAAACGAGGGCGGGGACGCCGAAGCCCGCTTCGTATTGTCTACGGAGCTCAGCGCCAGGACTTTTAGGAGCTACCATTATGACGTCGACGTCGGTAGGCGGTTTTATCGCTCCGTATTGGATGTTAAATCCGTGGGCAAACTGGAGGGCCTTACCCCTCTTCATCGCGAGCGCAACCTCCTCCTTCCAGACGATAGGCTGAGCCATATCTGGAACGAGCATTAGAATGATGTCCCCCATCTGGGCAGCCTCGAGAACAGTCATCACCTTAACGCCGTCCTTCTCAGCTTGTTTCCAAGTCTTTCCTCCCGGGCGTAAACCTACGACCACATTGACCCCACTGTCTCTCATGTTGAGTGCCTGGGCTCTACCCTGGCTACCGTAGCCGATGACAGCGACGGTCTTGCCGTTTAGAACTTTCTCATCTATATCCTTGTCGTGATAAACCTTCACCATGTCTGTTGATCTCCTTTCTCTAGCTTGAGTCGCCCCTTCTCTAAAGCGGTTACTCCGGTCCGCGAAACCTCCTCTATGCCGATGGATCTCACCGCCTCCAGAAAGGCATCTATAGTCTCTGTCTCACCCGTGACCTCAGCTATAAGGTTGTCCGACTCAATGTTGAGTATAAGGCCATGATATTCATTAACCAACCTCAATGCCTCTTCCTTGGCCATCGGATCATTCGTTGTCAACTTCACTAAGGCGAGTTCACGAGTCACAGTCCTAAGCGTATCCAGTCGCTTAACCTCGATGACCTCAACCATCTTGTTGAGCAGTTCTACTACCTGGTTAATACCGCGGCTGTCTGCTTGGACAACGATAGTTATCCTTTCAGTATCGTCTGTAACTGTTCCTGCGGTTATGCTATGGATGTTAAAGTTCTTCCGGCGGAACAGGTTACTTATATTGAAGAGGACCCCCGGCCTGTTTTCGACTAGAAACGCGACTATGTGTCTCTCACTCATGTTTAGGCCTCCAGAAGTGCATCTTTTAGTCCTGCACCGGGTGGAACGATGGGATAGACATTCTCCTCAGGATCGATGGGGACGTCGATGACGGTGGAGACATCACTCTTAATAGCGCGTCTGACTGCAGCGTCGAATGATTCTAGGGAATCAACTCTCACACCCTCAGCTCCGTATGCCTCGGCGAGCTTCACCATATCGGGATTTCCTTTTAGCTTTACAGCTGAGTATCTGTGATCGAAGAAGAGGCGCTGCCACTGAGCGACCATCCCAAGCATATTATTGTTCAGCACCACAACGATCACGGGGAGCTCCTCCTCAACGCTGGTCGCCATGCTGTTCTCTGTCATGCCGAAGCTTCCATCGCCTGCAATGTCAACTACAGGAACATCGGGTTTCGCAGCTTTTACTCCTATGGCTGCGGGGAAGCCCCACCCCATTGTGCCGAGGCCACCGCTTGTGAGAAAGGTTCTCGGGTCATAGGTATCATAATGAAGCGCAGCCCACATCTGGTTTTGCCCCACCTCTGTTGTAACAATCGCTTCGCGGGGTAGAGCCCTACGGAGCGCCCTGACCACATCAGGTGCTCGGAGATAACCCTCCTTATGCCCATTCCCGTTACCATTCACATGGCACCGGAACTCTTCCACCTTTTTATGCCAATTTGAATCGACTTCGCTACCAGTTCTAAGCTTCCCAACATTGTAGAGTAATCCGCGGAGTGCAAGACCAGCATCACCAACCACTCTAGTGACCACCTCTAGGTTTTTGTCAACCTCGCTTCGGTCAATATCGATATGAATTACCTTAGCATTCGGCGCGAAGCTCTTAACTGCCCCCGTCGTCCTGTCACTGAGGCGCGCCCCAACAATCAACAGTACGTCTGCCTCTGGTACAATGTTGTTTGCTGCAATAGTACCATGCATACCACACATACCAAGACTTAGTGGATGGTCAGCCGGAAAAGCACCTTTACCCATTAGGGTTGTGGCCGTCGGCGCCATAAGAAACTCTGAAAGAGCGACCAATTCCCTAGAAGCTCCCGCATTTATTACGCCACCTCCGGCGACAACCACCGGTCTACGCGCCTTCGCTAAAATTGTCGCAGCCCACTCCAACTCCCGTGGATCCGGTTTCTCAGTTGGCCTGTATCCGCGGAAGTTGACCTTCTCGGGGAATTCGATATCCTCGACTTCAGTGGTCACGTCCTTTGGTAAATCAACTAAGACCGCCCCCTTTCTACCTGTTGATGCAATATGAAACGCAGCCTTCACAGCCCGAGGTATCTCGGAAGCATGTCTGACCTGCAAATTATACTTAGTTACGGAAGCGCTACATCCTATAATATCAACTTCCTGGAAAGCATCGGTCCCTATCATCGCCCTAGTCACTTGCCCGGTGAACGCGACTACCGCGCTTGAGTCAATATTGGCAGTAGCGAGCCCAGTGACAACATTTGTCGCGCCAGGACCCGAGGTCGCTAGACATACGCCGACACCACCTGTTGCCCGGGCATAACCATCAGCCATGTGAGTTGCACCCTGCTCGTGCCTAGCTAGGATGAAACGGAAGTTACCATTCAGTATCTCGTCGCAGAGCGGGATCACAACACCACCTGGCAACCCGAAGAGGTGTTTAACTCCCTCCTTCTCAAGAGCCTTTACGAAGGCTTTAGTGCCTGACATCTCAACCAAATGGTTCTACCTCCATTGAATCGGATCGGAAACTTAACCGCGTTAAAGTCGAGTTCTGTTCAGAATTCTTATTCCAAGTCCCTCTTGGAGAATAATCATGATGGAGTGAGTCACTGAATAAAGTGATACCCCATCTACGCCACCCTCCCATCGGCGGCCATGATAAAGCGATACCCCATAATACCTACTCCAAACAGTATGTAGGGGAAACACAGTAATATCCGAATAAAAGGTTTGTGAAAACATTCAGGATTGACAAACCTCAGTCGTAACCCTTAACGGTGAGCTTCCACTGTAAATTCTGATACATTTGAGCCAGATGACGCACCTCGAATGCTCAAAATGTGGCGAGAAACACGAAGCCTACAAGATACAAACAGTATGCAGGAAATGTGGGAAACCCCTCTTCGCTCGCTACGACCTTGAGAAGACGAAGGAAACTATCTCCAAACGCGAGTTAGTCGGGAGGATCTCCTCCATGTGGAGATACAGGGAGATACTCCCTATCATGAAAAAAGAGAACGTAGTAACCCTCGGCGAAGGCTGGACACCCCTAACCCCGACCCCGAGGCTGGCTGAAAAACTTGGTCTCAGTAACCTGTTGGTTAAGGACGAGGGGATCATTCCCACCGGCTCATTCAAAGCCCGAGGTCTATCCGCCGCGATAAGTAAAGCGAAGGAGCTTGGCATCAAACGTGTTGCTCTCCCCTCAGCAGGTAACGCTGCCGGCGCTATAGCAGCTTATGGTGCACGCGCCGGTTTAGAGGTTTATGTTTTCATGCCGGAAGATGCCCCCAAAGTCAACGCTGTCGAATCCGAAGTTGTAGGTGCTAAGGTCGTTTTCGTAAAGGGACTAATCTCCGACGCGGGTAAACTCGTTAAGGATGGTGCTAAAGAGATGGGTTGGTTCAGTGTTGCCACCCTCGGTGAACCCTACAGAGTAGAGGGTAAGAAGACGATGGGTCTCGAGGTCGCAGAGCAGCTCGACTGGAAACTCCCCGACGTCATTCTCTACCCAACAGGAGGAGGCACCGGCATTATTGGCATGTGGAAGGTCTTCGACGAGCTCGAAGATATGGGTTGGATTGGCAGCGAACGTCCAAGGATGATCAGCGTTCAAGCAGAGGGCTGTAGCCCTGTCGTCAAAGCATTCAGAGAGGGAAAAGAGGAGACCGAATTCGCCATTGATGCTCACACGGTGGCTGCTGGACTCCGCGTCCCCAAGGCTCTCGGCGACTTCCTCATCCTCAAAGCTGTGCGTGAGAGTGGAGGAACGGCAATCAGCGTTACTGACAAGGAGTTAATGGCGGACGTCAGATTGATTTCGCGTCTAGAAGGTATTTTCGCCTGCCCTGAAGGTGCAGCCACAATTTCAGCGCTGAGGAAAATGATCTCTGATGGCAACATCGATCGCGATGAGAAAATCGTCCTCTTTAACACAGGTTCTGGACTTAAGTACACCGACCTCTTTGTTGTCGACGCTCCTGTAGTAGACCCAAGGAAGCCTTTTGACTACAATAGCTTAAAGTAGTAAAACTTATCCAGTCAATCTACACCCCTGACCCGAAACATAATGTGCACAGCCTCCGCATTCGCCCCAGGGCATCTTACTGGTCTATTTCAGATATGCGACCAATATCCAAATCCTCTACAAAAGGGTTCCAGGGGCTCAGGAGTTAGCCTTGACATCGGCGTCCATACACTTGTCAAAGCGGAGAAGGCAGAGAAACATAACTGGACTATCAAGATTAATGGTAATTATACCTCGGAGGCCTTCGTCTCCGAGAACGTTCTAAGACAGTTCAAGCATCACTTACCCAGCCCAATGACGATCTCCGTCGAGCACAACGTCGAGACCCCGATGGTCGCAGGCTTCGGTAGCAGCGGGGGCGGTGCCCTTAGCCTCGCGTTAGCTTTGAACGCCGCGTCTAATACAGGCCTCACTCGGCTCGAGGCTTCACAGATCGCGCACATAGCTGAGATTGAGTGTAGAACAGGCCTAGGTAGCGTCTTCGCTGCAGAGCGGGGGGGCTTCGGAGTCTTGACCGAGCCTGGTGCTCCAGGAATCGGTAAAGCAATCACCTATCCCAACAGTGGCAGGCTCAGAGCCGTCTACGTCTTTTTTGGCTCAATTTATACCAAGGAGGCGTTAGGCAATCAAGCACTCAGGGTGAAGATCAATGAAATGGGGGGAAGGTTCGTCGACGAACTCAAGAGAGACCCAACACCGGAGCTCTTCATGAGGCTCAGCCGTCGATTTACCGAGCACATTGGGTTAGTTACCCCCCGTCTCAGAATACTCTTCGACAGAATGGACGCTGCGGGATACACCTTCTCTATGGCGATGTTTGGCGAGGTCGCCTTCGCGGTCATGGATAAAAATATGGCTATCGAAGCTGCAAAAGCTCTGGAAGAAGCTTCTCAGGGTTATGAGGCAGTTATACTGGGAATCGATAACGAAGGCGCTAAAGTTTTCTGAAGCCTTTTTATGAACTATTCGGTTAAAGTTCCTATTTGAGGTT
>CAZIAF010000026.1:0-17824 GCA_964537625.1 uncultured Candidatus Bathyarchaeia archaeon | reverse complement strand
GTGCTACAGCGTCTTCGAGGATAACGCGGGCATAGTTGAGCTCGAGGGTGATAACCTGGTCGCGATAAAGGTGGAGACTCACAACCACCCCTCGGCAATCGAGCCCTTCGGCGGGGCTGCGACAGGACTGGGCGGTGTCATACGGGACATTCTCGGTGTCTGGGCGGACCCCATTGCCTGCACAGATGTGCTCTGCTTTGGCCCCCTTAACTACCCCTGGGAGAGTCTTCCTGAGGGTGTGAAACACCCAACGTATCTCTTCAACGGTGTCGTCGACGGCATAGGGAGCTACGGTAACAGCATTGGTATCCCGACTGTGAACGGTGCCACGATCTTCGCAGATGAATACACGGGTAACGTCGTAGTCTACGCGGGCTGCGTTGGGATACTTAAAAAGGACCAATACCTACACACGGCGAAGGCGGGCGACTACTGTGTGCTCGCAGGAGAAAGGACCGGCCTCGACGGCATCCACGGCGTGACATTCGCCTCCGCTGAGTTGACAAAAGAGTCGGAGCAGGTATCGCGCCCATCGGTGCAGATCGCCAACCCAATCGAGGAAGAGAAGCTGAAGCGCGCGATCCAGCAGATTAGCGAGCTGAGACTCGGTTCCGCCATCACCGATATCGGTGGAGGCGGTCTGAGTTGCGGCGTCTGCGAGACAGCTGCTAAGTACGACCTTGGAATAGACGTGGATCTAAACAAGATCCCTCTCAAGGCGTCGAAGATGGCGCCTTGGGAGATCTGGATCTCTGAAAGCCAGGAGAGGATGCTCCTCGTAGTATCGCCTGAAAATCTAGAGCGTGTGCTCAAAATATTCAAGGACGAGCAGACCGAGGCGAATGCTATCGGGAGGTACAGCGACTCAGGTATCGCCAGACTGACATATGAGGATGAGATGGTCGCTCAGATCGATCTGAAGTCGCTTTTCAACCCACCGAAGACTAAGAGAACGGCGAAGTGGGCAGACCCAAGACTCGAGGAGCCAGTATTCGATTCGTCGAGAGAACTCGGTAATGTACTGCTTAAGCTCCTAATGAGCTATAATATAGCAAGTAAGGAGAAGGTGGTGCGCCGCTATGATCAGGAGGTAAAGGGGCAGACTGTAGTCAAACCTATGCAGGGTTGGAACGCGGGTCCCAGCGACGGTGCCGTCGTGAAGCCTCTCCCGGGTTCTATGATAGGGATCTCGATCTCGTCGGGTATCAACCCGAGGTACGGGAAGATCAGCCCTTACTGGATGGCTGCAAGCGTTATCGACGAGGCTATCCGCAACAACATCGCCGTAGGCGGACGCAGGATCGCTCTGTTGGACAACTTCACCTGGGGGAGTCCCGAATATCCTGATAGGATTGGTAGTCTTGTTGAAGCATGTAAGGCGTGCTACGACTTCGGCATCGCCTATGGGACACCATTTATCTCAGGGAAGGACAGCCTCTACAACGAGTCGCCGCTCGGTCCAATTGTGCCAACCCTACTCATTACAGCTCTGGGAATTGTTCCCAGCGTCTCGGGTGTAGTCAATATGGACCTCAAGGAAGTTGGGAACAGTCTTTACATCGTTGGGGAGACCACGCCCGAGCTCGGTGGCTCCGAGTATTATCACCTTATGGGTTATCTAGGCGCGTCGGTACCTAAGCTCGACGCGGCAAAGACCTCGATGGCTTATAGACGGCTCACTGCAGCGATCGACGCAGGTTGCGTCAGGTCTTGCCACGATCTATCAGAGGGTGGCCTTGCCGTCTCGCTGGCTGAGATGGCTTTCACAGGCGGCCTCGGGCTAGAGGTCGACTTGGCGAGGGTACCCGCAACTGTTGATATGAGGGAAGATCTGCTCCTCTTCAGCGAGTCGAATGGGCGTCTCCTTGTCGAGGTGCACGAAGGCTATACCGGGGTTTTTGAGGAGCTAATGAAAGGCTCAACGGTGGCCAGGATCGGCTCAGTCGTGAAGGAACCCCGGCTCAGGATAACGAGAATGGGGAAAGCAGTAATCGATCTGGCGAACGAGGACACGATTAAGGCGTGGAAGACACCCCTGGAGGCTCAGCGATGAAGCGCGAGGACATCAGGGTTCTACTCATGAGAGCCCCAGGGACGAACTGTGATCTGGAGACGGTGCGAGCCTTCAGGGATCTCGGCGTTCAGGCCGAGCTACGACACACCCAGGATGTCTTCAGGAAGAAGAACCTACTGGACTACGACGTGCTCGTCTTTCCCGGCGGCTTCAGCTATGGCGACTACGTCCGCTCTGGTGCCATCTGGGCGAAGGAATGTGAGTACCGTATCGGTCCGGAGCTGAAGAGGTTCGTCGACGAGGGGAAACCCGTGCTTGGTATCTGCAACGGGTTCCAGCTGCTTGTGGAGCTTGACTTCCTACCTGCCTTCGATGGTAAGTCGATGTACCCGCAGGCTGCATTGGCGAATAGTAGCCATGGCTATCAGAACAGGTGGATACGGATGAAGTACATAGGCCGTGGGAACTGCGGGATGATGAGCTACCTTGATCATGGTCATATAATCGAGTGTCCGGTAGCGCATGGCGAAGGGCGTTTCGTCTTCCCAAAGGAAAGGGAGCAGAACATGCTTCTTGGCCTCTATGACCACGACATGCTGGTTTGGCGATACGTCAAGGGTGATGGCTCTTTCGCCGAGGGGGGTTGGCCGGAGAACCCTAATGGAGCCTTACACGACATCGCAGGGATCTGCAACCCCGAGGGAACGGTGCTGGGATTGATGCCTCACCCGGAGCGGGCGTACGATGGCTGGTTGATGCCCGAGTGGACACGGACTGGGATGAGTAGATATGGGGATGGGCGTGCCTTTTATGAGAGCATAGTCAGGTACACCGAGAGGCGCTTCTAGTCCCCATCAACTTAAACTCCCATAGATGCCAGAAAAAATTCGAGTCCATTCTTATGAGTGTTTATTTATGGCTAGAGTTTAGAAAAAATATCGCGCAGTGGTTCGTGAATATATTAGTGAGATGCTTGATATGACGCTCACTTAGGCACTGGCCCTCTTTTTTCTATATTCGACGAGCTTCTCGTGGAGACTTTCATCGGCTAAAGCTAGGATTTCGATTGCAAGTAGGGCAGCGTTCTTAGCGCCGTCGATGCTGACTGTGGCAACGGGGACCCCCGGGGGCATCTGGACGATGCTTAGAAGCGCATCGACGCCACCGAGCTTGACCTCCTTTGGGACACCAATTACTGGCTTGACGGTTTGAGCCGCCACGACGCCGGGTAAGGCCGCGGCGAGGCCGGCGATGCATATGAAGACTTTGGCGTCGGAGCCATCGACGTAGGCGGTAAGAGCCTTTGGGCTCCTGTGGGCGGATAGGGTTTTCTGCTCGTAGTCAACACCGAACTCATTCAACGTGGAGGCGGCAGTGTCGCTGAGCTCCTTATCGGAGTCGCTGCCGACGATTATCGCTACCTTAGGCATGGATAGGATTCCGTGGATAAGCTTATGAAAGTAACCCCAGATTTGGGGTAGGAGTTTATATGTGGTCTGTTTCTTAAATTCGTGAAGTTGGATCTCCGGAAGCTACGCCTACCCGAGTTTTTCCATGGAAATGTCCTTGTGATGACCATCTGCGACTGCATATGGAGATCGACTATAGACATCATATGGCCTTTCCTCAGCCTGTATGTCCTAGAGCTCGGAGGCAGCTACCAGACAATCGGATTAATCATGTCGGGTGCCAGCTTCGCCAGCATGATTCTCTACCCTCTAGGTGGATACATCGCTGACTATCAGGGGAGGATAAAGATCATTGGCTACATGACGTTTTTCTATGCCTTCGCGTTTCTCGTGACGGGACTCGGAGAGTCCTGGGAATGGCTAGCTCTTGGGCTTTTCATTCAGAACCTGACGACGTTCTACTGGCCGGCAATACAAGCTTTGATGGCCGACTCGATACCACCCAACCAAAGAGGGATCGGTTTCGCGACAGCTGAGGCAGTCCCTGCCGCTTTCGGTCTTCTCGCACCTGTGACCGGAGCTTGGCTCATCGGCTACCTTGGGATGAGGACAGCAATGAAGGGGCTCTTCTATTCAGCATTCATTATCGCCTCGGCAACAGCCATTTTTAGGCTTAAATTCCTTAAGGAGACCCTCACAGATCCTCGGAGGTTGGATTTGACTCTTCTTGGTTTGATTCAGCTACTCCTCGCCTCCTATCGTAGCGTCCTTCAGATCCTCTCCGGTATTACTAGAGAGCTCTGGATCCTCGCTGGACTCTTTGCCGCTTTAATCTTCTCAGCTTCCTTCGCCAGCAACTTCTGGGTGATACGTACCACTCAGATCATAGGTCTAAGCCTGACTGATTGGGCATCTGTGATCCTTGTCTCTGGCATCGTCGGCGTTGTCATCGGCATACCTGCTGGTCGGCTCGTTGACAGGCTCTCCAAGAAGCGTGTCGCGGGTGTCTGTATTTTACTTGGCGCGGTTTTCTCTTTCCTCTTCCTTAGGGTGAGTACATATACCGAGGTTTTGTTGCTAGCCATAGCAGTCGCGACGGTTGACGCCTTCCTCAACCCTTCGCTGAGGAGTCTCTTCGCAGACTTGACGCCACGTAGCATCAGGGGAAGGGCTATGGCTCTCGTTGGAGGCGGCGGCTTTAACTTGATGAGAGGGGTCTACGCTAGCAGCATCTTGGGTAAGCTCTTCCAGACATCAGGGACTTTCCTCAGCGGTTTCGTCTATGCCTTCGACAGCTCCTTGCCTTGGGTTATACTCTCTTTTTCCATGATGGTTATCGGCATCGGCTTCCTGGCTACCGTGAGAGACCCTGTTAAACCTGAGGTCTAGTCTATCTCTGGGAAACCTTATCCAAAACCCGTGTCTCTCATCAGCCATGGGAATGCTCGGCATGGTCACCTTTCCTATCGGCGTCTTCTTCGTCCTCGTCGGCGTAGTCATCTTCGTAGATGCACCCTTCATGAAGGAGATGCTCGACTCCATCGAACAAATCCAAAAGAATAGACGGTTGATTGGCGCTATTTTGGCTATCCTGGGCCTCCTATTAGTTGCTCTCAGCTAGATCGACAGAGATGTGATAAACCTCTACCCACCTTTTTCTCCACCATGGCTGGTACAACCCTCATCACCACCCTCCACGACTCTACCGGCTGGAGTATAGAGTCCATTAAGACTTTTTCAGAATTTTTTAAGGATATCTACGAACGTCTCATCGTTGTGGCGACGGAGGGCACAAACCCAACCGTAATCGAAGCACTTCAAAACTCGGGTTGGATCATTATATCGCTGCGGAGTCGGGTTGGTGTTGAACATATCTCCGATTCCCGGAGGAGGGTCCTCCGTGCCGGTTTAGAGAGTGACTCCGATTTTATGCACCTCGTTGACATGGACAGAGTCCTCCACTGGGCTCAACGATTCCCGGGTGAGCTGAGGGAGGTCGCAGGGCGTATTCCTCACCAAGGCTTCCTGATAATTGGGAGAACTCGACGCGCCTTTCTCACACATCCTCGCAATCAGACCGAGACCGAAGTCCTCCCAAACAAGGTCTTCTCCCTTATTTACGGCCGTGAGGTCGACATTACCGCCGCATCCCGCGGTATCTCCAAGGAAGCTGCCAAGACTATACTCAGATATTCCCGGGGAAGATTCTTCGACACCGACTCTGAGTGGCCTACCATACTGTTGTCAAAGTCGAAGGTTGAGATAACTTACATTGAGGCCGAGGGGCTCGAATGGGAAACATACCTTAAACGCCGGACAATGACGTTCCCCGATGGACGCCGCGTCGACCTGAGGGAATACTACGAGAACAACCCCGAGTCCTGGGTTTACCGAACTATGCTCGCACACAGAATAGCTAGAGCAGCTCTAGATACTTTTAGGGATCTCAAGGAAAGTTAGATTATGGTGTGGACTCATAGATGCGTCCCTTTTCAGAGCCTCCATTTCTGAGCATCTCCCACATCTGTTTCGCAAGATTATCCGCCATAGGCGTCGGGTAGTCGTTCGTTATGCAACCGAGGCAGAGTTTGTCCCGGGTTATTCCAGTACATTTAATGTACTCCTCTATCGGAAGGTAGTTGACGGAGTCAGCGCTAACCTCGACGGCGATCTCCTCCGGGCTCATCTGGGCACCTATAAGCTGTGAGTATGTAGCCATATCGATGCCGTAGAAGCAGGGACCAATAATTCTGGGATATGTTATAAAGAGATGCAACTCTTTTGCCCCTGCTTCTCTTAACCTCTTTACAGTGCCTTTTATCGTGTCGCCGCGGACTATACTATCGTCGACAACGGCGAGGCTTTTTCCCTTGATTAGGGGCTCTAATATGTTTACTTTTCTGAAGATGACGCCTACTCTATCTATAGCATCGGTAATAAAAGCGCGTTGCGTGACGTATCTATGTCTCCTTGTAGCTCGCTCCCAGGGAATCCTTGCCTCCTCTTGAAAACCGTAGGCTGCGTCATCCGCCGTCTCTGGAAGACTTATGACGATATCGCATCTCTTCGCTTTCTCAGCATAAAGTCTCGCAAGTGTGCGGCCGAAATCGACGCGTGTCTGATAGACAAACCTTCCGTTAGCGCGACTGTCGGGACGCATGAAGTATGCGAACTCAAAGGCGCAGAAGGCAGAGCGATCCCTCTTAGCAAGCTGCCTACTGAGAACCTCGCCGTCTTCAACCACCATGAATTCCCCTGGTTTTAATTCATGGTCCCATCTGATTCCATTAATATCAAGGCCGACACTCTCCGAGCTGAATGCATGTATATAATCGCCTTTCCCATAGCAGAGGGGTTTTACTCCTATCGGGTCCTTGAAAGCAAACAAGGTTCCATCGTCCACGACTCCGGTGACTGAGAAGCTTCCATCAATTCCTTCCATGCAGGCGCGAGCTGCTTCCTCGATCGAGCCGGTCTCCTCCAGTCTCTGTAATATTAGTAGTGCTAGGGCGTGGGTGTCTGAATAACTCTTGTCAACACCAACCCTTTCTTGGAGGTCTCGAACGTTAACTATGTTCCCGTTGAAGCTTATCGCGATCTTCCTTTTTCCTTCAACAACTATCGGCATTGCATCGCGTTGCCGCGCCCCTAGGTCAAGGCTCCCTGACGTCGCATATCTGACGTTGGCAATTCCAACGTTACCCTCTAGAGACTTTACATTGAATCCAAAGCCTTGATTCGGAGGAATTAGTCCCAGCTGCGTATAGTGCTTTATATCGTTTTTCCACGCAGCAAATCCGTGGCTCTGATGCCCTCTGTGGTTCTGAGCTAATAGGCCCCAATATAAGTAGGGAAAGACATCGCCTTCAGCAATAGACGCACCAAAGACGCCGCATTTCTCACCGAGACTCAAGCTCCGCCATTACTCCATCCACAGTCTTCAAATCGTATTCTGAGAGGCTCCTATTTCCACTCAGAACCTGGTAGCTTGCGACGCAACGCATCGATACCTGTCTAACAATCTGTGCAGGTATATCGGGTATGAGACCATCCCCCATGTAGCCGACCTCTCGGAGATAAGCGCGGAGAAACTCCTTGTCCAAACAATGAGCCTCCTGTGGCTTCCCTGGCTCATAGAATCTCTCAGCCCAAAATCGGGCTGAGTCGTGGCTCGGAGGTTCATCAATCTGAATTAATTCACCTTCAAGCCGGCCAAACTCGAGCTTGAAGTCAGGGATGATGAAGCCTCTGCTTTTAGCGTGGCTCTGGTAGGCTGCAAAGAGCTTCAGAGTAGCCTCCTCTAGCTCCCTCCACTCATCTCGTGTTACTAACCCCTGAATGATGGCTTCCCGTCCGCTGATCTCTTTGTCATGGCCCTCCTCCGCTTTGGTTGTTGGCGTTAAAATGACATCGGGCAACCTCTCAGCCATAACAAGACCATTCGGAAGTTCAACTCCGCTCACAGTTCGGGCTCCATCCCGGTAAGCCCGCCAAGCGGAGCCATAGAGATATGCCCGGCAGACGAACTCAATGTCTACTCTCTCCGCCTTCTTTACCCGCATTGTACGCCTATCTTCTAGACTGATGAAGTGGTTTGGAATGACATCTTGGGTCTTGTTGAACCAGAACTCAGCAAGCTTGTTGATGCTCTCTCCTTTATGGGGTATTAGAGTTGGGAAGACGACATCATAGGCGCTGATCCTGTCAGTTGTAACTATGAGCATCTCTTTCCCTAGGTCGTAAACGTCGCGGACCTTACCACGACGAGGGGTCTTACCTGGAATAAGGTCGGAGTTTCTGAGTACTTCGATCTTACCCGGGCCAAGAGGGTCATCAACCATATGGGCTTCCTTCAAGATATGAACTCCTCCATCAACTCTCTTCAGGGGGAATAAGTTAATCTTAAAGCCTCGCTATATCAACTTTCCCTTAACATGAACCTGTTAATTAACATATTTAATACAATAAAAATGGAGTTGTAGGTAAACGGGCATAAACTTATACCAGCAATAACGTATCTCACAGCGGTTTGGTCTCAAGTACGCTGAAGAAGAGGTTCGAGGAAACCATCTCGGTCGGTATACGACATTTAGCAGTAGCGGGACTCACGCCTAATACAGTAACCACGCTTGGACTATTAGTCGCACTTTCCTCTGCATGGTGCTATTACTCTTGGAGGACCTCAACTTTACTGCTCCCCGCCGCTGGCATCCTTATCCTCCTATCCGGACTTCTAGACGCGGTTGACGGGGTACTCGCCCGTACAACGGGTCAAGTCACGGCTTTCGGAGGGTTCTTCGACTCTGTCGCAGACAGGTATGCTGACGCCTTCACACTAAGTGGCGTTATTCTCGGGGGTCTGTGCGATCCACTAGTCGGGCTCCTTGCTCTCATTGGTTCATTTATGGTGAGTTACACTCGTAGCCGCTCTGAGGCGGCCGGAGTCAAGATGGCTGGCGTGGGCCTTGCTGAAAGAGCAGAGAGGATGCTCATACTTTCAACAGTTACCTTCATCGCCATTTATTGGGTAGAAGCTCTAAACTATGGAGTAATAATACTAGCGGTAATTTCCCATCTTACTGTGATTCAGAGAACCCTCTATTTCCAGAAAAAAACTATTTGAATTTTTAGTCTTATGCGCCTGTTCCGAGTCTGCGTCGTCTCGGAACGAATTTTCGTTCTTCCTTGCCACGAACCTTTACGACGCCACGATGAACCGCGCAACTAATACAGAAATATTTTGTTGTCATCGTTCTAGTGAGGGTAGAGCCCTGTTGCTGAAGCTCCTTCAGGAGTCTGGAGTCGACGAGGCTTGTAAACTTTGTTTGCCTCTTTGCCTTGTCGCGGGGCACCTGAGCCCCACAGATGCTACATTGCACCAAACCGGAGCTTCCTTTGTTGCCCTTTGAGCGACCTCCGCTGCTCCTCTTCTTCGTCATAATATTGACCTCCACACGTATCTGAGGAACCTCAATAAAAATGCTACTAGTCCGACGTCCAGCCTTCCTTTAAAGTTCAAAATATTGTTTGAATGACCTTCCGATAACCATCGAAGTTGGGGTGAACACTGCTCGGGCTAATTGTGACTTTGATTAGTAACTCGTCCTCCGTCACCCGAGGGATGCTAGAAGCCACTTCAACTCCTTGATGTAGTTCGAATCCAGGTTGTGTCCCTCAGCCCCCTCAAGCATAAGTTCGACATAGCTTCTAGCGGGGGCGTATGGACCAGTGGGCTTCGCTACACGGTATAGGTCCGCTGAATGCCATCGTCTATCTTCGCCGAGGACAAGATACGCCTCACGGATATAGGATCCCTGATTAACACTCTCAGCTATGTCTAGTTCATGTATCTCCCTCTCACTAATATCGTATAGGACTCCATGGACTATCTCTCCAGGTGCTGGGAGTATGCTGCCTATTCCCCCCTGTCGTTTCTGGCTAAAGAAGGGAAAGGTGATCCTGAAGTTGGGGAGTTCAGCCTTCATCTGAAAGACAAATGTGGGGCAAAACTGCCTTAGAAATTTTTGTGATAGATTAGAACCGTAAGCGAAGTGGAGCATGATGAATATTTAGCGCCTCCACGGTTTTTGAGCTTAACCCTCCTTCTCCTTTACGTTTAAACACTAAAGATGCTATATGAGAGAAGCGAAGCAGAGGCAATGATTTTGCGTATGCTCTGAGCTACATGAGTTATTCTCTTTGTTCTCTTACTCTGGTTTTGCGCGCGCTTCTCTTCCATTTATGGCCACCCATTATCCACCAAGCGACTAAAACCTGATCTTTTGCTTCGTAGCTCCCGTCGTCATACAGGCGATTAGGAAGCTCCCGGAAGTGTTGAATATGGGGGAGCCCAAAGGGAAAACGGCTAGGATTTGATCGAGTATTACCCTGCGCCTGACATCAGGGAGAGGATAGACGAGATCATCGAGTTCCTTCGATTCGATCATGTGAAGTCTGGTAACGTCTACTGTATTAGGAGCAGAGGGAGCCAGTCGAGGAGAACCCTTGCTCGGATTCATGGGCTAGGGCGGATCTGGCAGCTCGCCATGGGCATCGAGGCCACATATATAATTGAGGTTATCTCGGAGCAGTTTGATCCCTTAAGCAGGGATGGTCAGGACCGTGTATTAGTCCACGAACTCATGCACATCCCCCACGGCTTTCAAGGGGGCTTCCGCCACCACAAGGACCATGTCACACGTGAGAATGTTGATGTCTGGTTTAGGCGTCTTCAGGAGAAGCGTCGGGATCTCAGTCGACTCAGAAAGGGTTAAGCTCGGCGATTCAAAAAATGTTTATAGATGTTCCCCAACCCCCAGACCTATACCGTAGAGAAAATTTCTACTCTTCGAGAGTTTGTAGAGGCGCTTGGTCCAGAAGTCTTATACGCATATGATCGTCGTGTGGTAATCACGTTTGTGAATCGTAATCGGGGATGGCCCTCGGCTAGTCTCAAACCAGGTGACAAAGTGACGGTTCTCCCGATAATCTCAGGCGGCTAATCGATTACGGTGAGAAGTAATCTTTCAGCTTGTTTGTTGAAGGCGGCTACATCTCCCTCCCCATATGGGTAGGCAAATAGGAGGCTAATTCTTCCATACATGTTGTTCATGTCGGTGGGTGATAGTTGAAGGGTTCCGGAGGGGTGGCTGTGGGCGGTGCCGACTATGCTGAAATCGATAGGAAGCATATGGATGGGGTAGGATGCTGATACGCTGTTCGTTGTAGCGTAGGGCGGGAACAGGTAATCCGTTACAGTTATGATGCCCTTCTTTGTTTCACCTCTCAGGAGCAATATTGCCTCCTGTGGGTGTCTCTCCAACGCGAACTCCAATAACTCCTGAAGGAGCCCTCGCTCGATGACGACTTCCAACTCATTCTACACTCTACACTTCCTCAGAATTAAAGGCGATGAGTCTAAAAACATCCTAGCTCCACATAGCTTGGTGAATACCATGAGTTGTATCGATAAGATACTTAACCGCAGGAGCATTAGAAAATATAAAAAAGAGTCTGTCCCCGAAGAGATCAAAAAGAAGATACTGGAGGCAGGGCGACAGGCGCCGAGCGCCGCGAACAGACAGCCCTGGCACTTTGTAGTATGCGACGACAAAGTCGTCCTAGAAAAACTAGCGAAAGGAAAGTGGTGCCAGTTCATAAAGGACTCAGCCTTTACTGTTATTGGCGTCAGTGTTCCTTTTGATGAGACCAGTCGACGGTGGGGCATAGTAGATGTAACCATCGCCCTTCAGAACATGGTTCTCGCCGCTGAGGTTCAGGGAATAGGTTCATGCTGGATCGGCGACTTCATCGAAGAAGATGTAAAGAAGACTCTTAGCATACCAGTCGAAGCAACGGTTGTTGCCCTTCTACCCTTTGGGATCCCCGACGAGCAGCCGGGTCCTAGAACAAAGAAACCGCTAAGAGAGTTAATTCACCTGAACAAGTGGTGAGAACTGTAGGAAGGGATTTAGATGGAAGCAATTGAAGCGATTCTCAGCCGGAGGAGTGTGAGGAAGTACACTGACGTGCATGTCACTGATGAGCAGGTCAAAACACTACTCGAGGCTGCTATGGCAGCACCCTCTGCACATAACAAACAACCCTGGCATTTTATAATAGTAAAGGACAGGGAGACACTGCTAGAGATACCAAAGTTCCATCCGTACTCCAAGATGCTTGAGCAGGCTTCTTTAGCCATAGTAGTTTGCGGCGACCTAAACCTTGAGGAGGGGACAGGTTTCTGGGTTCAGGACTGCTCCGCTGCGACTGAAAACATACTCATTGCAGCGAAAGCTATTGGACTGGGTGCTGTTTGGCTGGGTGTTTATCCGTTTGAACCTCTTGTAAAGAGTGTCAAGACCCTCCTTAAAATCCCGGAGAATGTTACGCCTCTATGCATAATCTCCGTTGGGTATCCCTTTGAAGAGAAACCCCCAGCGAACAGGTATAACCCGGAGAGAATACATCAGGGGAAATGGTAGCTTCTACCTTAATTTCTGCTTATTGGAATTATGTATGAGTTAGACTCTATTACAAATGTATGTGATGCATATTTGGCTCAATTCTTAAAAAGGAGGCGCTCCACAAGACGATGGGGGCCCGTGGCCAAGCCAGGATAAGGCGCCTAGCCGGACGCCGAAGACCGACGCCGGCGCGCAAGCCTTCTAAGCCGGAGATCGAGGGTTCAAATCCCTCCGGGCCCGCCACCCTAACCCTTTAAATTTAAGTTCTTAGCCTAAAACTGGACCGAGGATTGGACGGCAAGAATCGAAAGGATGTGAAGATCGGCTGTGAGGTCAACATAGTGATGAAACAAGATCAGCGCACAAATAAATTGACTCGGGGTTTCGTTAAAGATATTCTGACCAGCTCGAGTTTTCACCCACACGGGATCAAGGTAAGGTTAAGGGATGGCCGTGTCGGGAGGGTCCAAGAAATACTTGATGGTTCTATAAAAGCCTAGAACTGGCTTCTACGGTAAAGAAAGGCTGCTAGGCGTTTTAATTAATTGCACACGCGATGAGACCGAGAAGGTTTATGTGAAACCACTCACTTGGAGAAATCATGTCTTTTCAGGAGTTAGCTGATCCGAAGCAGAAAAGGGTATTCATGCTTTGCAACGAGGCCATCGCACGCGCTGTTCTCGAGTCGGACACAAAGGTCGCCGCTTTCTACCCCGGCTCACCAACGAGTGAGATACTGGACACCCTGTACCTTTTCTCAGCTCAATACCCTGACCTCAAGATGGAGGTCGCCGTGAATGAAAAGGTGGCACTCGAGACCGTTGCAGGCGCATCAATGGCGGGTGTAAGAAGCTTCACAAGTATGAAAAGTGTCGGGCTTAATGTCGCCAGTGATACATTCTATACACTCGGTTACACCGGCGTCAACTCTGGCTGTGTCATATTAGTAGCGGACGACCCACACGCACATAGCAGCCAGAGCGAACAAGACGGACGCTTCTTCTCTACTACCAGTCATGTCCCAATGCTGGAACCTTCAACCCCACAGGAAGCCTACGAGATGACGAAGTACGCCTTCGGTCTCTCAGAGAGCCATAGGATACTCGTGATGATAAGGACGACGACGCGTGTCAACCACCAGTATGCGCCTGTGGAGATCGGTGAAGTCAAACGTACACCATTCCAAAAACGAAACTGGAAGGATGTCAAGCGTCCCTATTTCACACTGAGTGACACGGCGCGCCGCTTAAAAGAGGAAACCCTTGAGAAGTTAAAGAATATAGAGGCAGATTTCAATGGAAACCCCTTCAATAAGGTCATCGAAGGCGAGGGAACCACCGGAATCATCACGAATGGGGTCTGCTACCTCCACGTCATGGAAGCCATAGAAACACTCAATGTTAAACCCCATATCCTTAAACTTGGCACAACACACCCCATTCCTAAGAAGCTTGTCTCGGATTTTCTGAAGAAGCTGGATAAGGTCCTCATCGTCGAGGAGCTTATGCCTTACCTAGAGCAGCAGATCAAGTCCATCGCTAAAGATTCGGATTGCAATCTCAAAGTTCTAGGTAAGGAGTCGGGTCACTTCAGCTACGTTGGCGAGTATAACACTTCCATCGTCTCGCAAACGCTGGAGAAGGTGTACGATAAGAAGGGGCTTCTCAACTTCGATGCGGTGCTGTCTAACGCAGCGGAGCTAAAACGGATTATCCCGAAGAGGCTTCCAGTCTTCTGCGCTGGCTGCCCCCATAGGGCGACCCTCTGGTCTCTCCAGCAGGCTATCAAAGGAACCGACTTCGTTCTCAACAATGACATTGGATGCTACTCAATGCTTCAGCTCGAGCCATACAGCATTACCGACATGATGCTCTGCATGGGCGCTTCCCAGGGAGTGAGCAGCGGTATGCAGCATGTCCTTAATGACAAAGTAATTGCCCTCATTGGAGACTCGACCTTTTTCCACGCTGGACTTCCCGGCCTTGTAAATGCTGTCCACAATGGTCACAATTACACAGTTTTCATACTGGACAATAGCGTCACCGCCATGACTGGACAGCAGCCAAACCCCGGTTCAGACTTTGGTCCCAATAAGGTTGTGGAGATCGATATTGAGGCGGTCGTGAGAGGAATAGGTATAAAGAACGTCACCATCATCAACCCCTTTGACCCGAAACCAAACGTCGAGACGATTAAGAATGTTATATCCCAAGATGGTGTAAAGGTCGTGATAAGCCAAGGTCCCTGCGCGCTTTACAACGACCGAAAGAGGAGATTGAACGGGACGCCTATAATTCCTAACAAGGTCGCTGAGGAGGCTTGTAAGACTACATACGCATGTGTTAGGGACTTCTACTGTCCAGCGATCCAGCTCGATATGGGAACCCGGCAGACGACAATCCAGACCGACGTCTGCAATGGCTGCATGGTCTGTGCAAAGCTGTGTCCCGTTTCCGCAATAAACTCGATTGGAGGTGGCTAGAAATGAAACCATATAGCATACTCCTAGCAGGCGTTGGTGGACAGGGTTTGATGCTCCTTAGCCAGGTAATTGGTGACGCCTGTACAAGGACAGGGGTTAAAGTCGTGGTGGGTGCCCAACACGGCCTCGCTCAGAGGAGTGGTTCAATAAGCGCCCATATCCGCATCGGAGACGCCTACTCCCCTCTCATCCCATACGGCACCGCTAACCTCCTAATCGCCATGGAGGCGACAGAGTCTCTCCGATACATCGAGTACTTGAAGCAAGGAGGCACCGTTATCACGAGCAAACGCATCATGCACGCACCTCTAGAAACAGCACCTCTCATCAAGAACCGACAGGAAAAGAAAATTTATGTCACACTGGAACAGGTGTTGGAGAATGTCGGGAAGGTCGCGGGCAGAATAGTGGCTTTGGATGCAGATGCACTTGCCTCCCAAGCGGGAAACCCCCGGACAGAAAACATAGTTCTCCTCGGTGCAGCTGCTTCTCTTGAAGGCTTCCCCCTATCATCTGAGCCTCTCAAGGAGTCTATTAAAAGGATAGTACCAAGTAGAGCGGTCGAAGCCAATCTCAAGGCATTCGACTTGGGATTAGCGGCTATCACGTAGCCCCTTTTTCATACACACATTTTTACATTCCTCGATTATCGCTCTTAGCAACATTTTCTGATGATTACGTGCTCATAAAAGCTGATGTAAGATATCTTTTCCATTCAACTGACCTATATACCTCTAACGGATTCCAATTTGTATAGTTAATCCTAAATGGCATGACCGCAACCAAAATCCTAGTGTCCCAATGAGCGTCAGCGACCAGAAGCTCACCGATTTTTACCGCGTTATGGTTCGGATAAGGACCTTCGAAAACGCGGTGAGGAAGCTAACCAAGGAGGGAAAGATCCCAGCGAGGTTCGGTCTTTACACTGGCCAGGAAGCAGTCGCTGCGGGAGTTTCCGCTCACCTCAAGAAGATGGACCAGATCGGCAGCACTCACCGCGCCATTGGTCACCTCATCGCGAAGGGCTGCAGCCTAGAGAGACTCATGGCGGAGTTAATGGGGAAGGTAACTGGTTTCAATCGAGGAAAGGCGGGACCATACCATATCTTTGATCCCTCGGTTGGCGCAATTGGCGCCAACGGAATCGTTGGGGGCAGCGTCCCAGTAACTGTTGGTTATGCTCTTGCCAATCAGCTCAAGGCCAACAAAGCTATCGCTGTTAGCTACTTCGGTGAAGGCGGTAGTAACCAGGGTGGTGTACAGGAGTCCCTTAATCTAGCTGCCTGCTGGCAGCTACCCGTCGTCTTCATCTGTGAGAACAGCAGTCCCGAGGTTCAGAGGATGCTCGGACACGAGATCGACTATCCTCAACTCAGCATTGATAATGTCAGCCTTAGAGCGAAGAGCTATGGTATGCCTGGCTCAACACACAAAGGTTTTGATGTAATAGAGGTTTATAAAGCAGTTGGGAGAGCCATCAGACGAGCTAGGGCAGGGAAGGGGCCAACGCTCCTCGAGTTTAAAGTCCATCAGCTCGAAGGTAACCTCGAGGGAAGGATTGAAGCCAACGAGAAGGAGAAGCAGTGGTGCCCGATAGAGCTGCTACGCCCTAAGATACCGAAGAATATCGACGACCAGATCAGGGCAGAAGAGGCGACGGCGGTCAAGAACGCAATCGATTTCTCCATCAAGAGCCCTGAGCCCAGCCTTGAGGAGGCATACCAATGTGTCTTCACGGAGGCCGACTGAAATGAGGGAGATAACTTTCGGTCAGGCTTTAAACGAGGCACATACAGTGGAGATGGAGCGAGATTCACGTATCATAGTCTTCGGCGAGAACGTTTCAAGTAACTGGCGTGAGGCTACGAAGGGACTTAAAGATAGATTCGGACGAGAGCGAGTCCGCGATGCCCCCATTACTGAGACCGCGTTCATAGGCGCAGGCATTGGAGCTGCAATAGCTGGCTTTAAGCCGGTCGTGGAGCTGATGCTTGTCGACTTCGGACTAGTCGCCATGGATCAAATTCTCAATCAGTTCGCGAAGACCACGTATATGAGTGGGGGTGCCGTAAGTGTCTCAATGACGCTGCGCGTAATTACTGGCGCAGGCACATCTTCAGGGGCAACGCATAGTGAGAGTCTTCATGGTCTCTTCGCCCATATGCCGGGTCTCAAGGTCGTAGTTCCCAGCAATCCATACGACGCTAAAGGGTTGTTAATCTCAAGTATTCGCGACTCCAACCCCAAAGTCTTCATGGAACACCGTCTCCTCTATCCAGTTAAGGGGCAGGTCCCTAAGGAGCCCTATGAGGTGCCATTTGGAGTTGCAAACCTCGTTAGGGAAGGGAGTGACGTGACAGTCGTCGCCAACAGTCTGATGGTCCAGGAGGCGATGAAGGCCGCTGATGAACTTAAGGGAAGTGTGAGTATAGAGGTCATAGATCCGAGAACGCTAGTTCCACTGGATGAGGAAGCGATAGTTGACTCTGTAAAGAAGACCGGCCGACTCGTTGTGGTTGACGAGGATTATCTTCACTACGGTTTCAGTGGGGAAGTCGTGGCACTGGTCGCTGAGAAAGCACTGAGGAGCCTAGTGGCACATCCGATACGGGTTGCGACCCCTAACGTACCGCTCCCTTTCAACTCTAGACTGGAGAAGGAGTTACTACCCAGTAAGGAGAAGATTGTCTCCGCTGTTAAGAAGGTTATGAGTTAATCTCCTGCCATATTTTACAGTTTCTAGTGGCTTCTGGAAGTTCAAAAGTCTTTTTAAATAATCTGAATCCCATTTCTCGGAGTAACTCATTTAACCTTAGATTATTCTGAATTAATGCCTATAAATTGCGATTTAAGCTTAACCGAGATCATATTTCAGCTTTGGTGTTGATGATCAAGCTGGTCGATGCAAATACGAAGATACAAACTCTTATTATAGCCGCTCTCGCCTAAAATC
>CAZIAF010000025.1:0-18030 GCA_964537625.1 uncultured Candidatus Bathyarchaeia archaeon | reverse complement strand
CCAAGCTTAAGATTAAGGCGCTACTCATAGATGCTACTTCTTTCAGTTTTTTTCCCTTAATTAAGTCGCATAATACCTCTACCGCCACATTGGCAGTGGGGTCGCATACACACAAGTATTTGATCGTATCTATTATGCAATCTCTTATATTGATAAATATGTTCATGTAATCTGTAGGACTTCCATAAATTCGACGTTTGCCTTCGCTGACGGGAT
Organism: uncultured Candidatus Bathyarchaeia archaeon; assembly: GCA_964537625.1. Taxonomy (GTDB): domain Archaea; phylum Thermoproteota; class Bathyarchaeia; order TCS64; family TCS64; genus UBA8941. Next base: position 17,814 of record CAZIAF010000025.1, on the reverse strand, counting down.
CCAGGAATATTGAAGGATTTTCTATGCGCGCGCACCGGGTAACAGGTCTCCGTTTTGGACCATGGTGGTTGTTCCATCGAATAATGTTAATGAAGCAGTAATGGTTGGGCTAGAATCAGTACCATCTATTGCACCAAAACTATACATAGCACCTGAAGTCGATGAATAGACACCATAGTCTGTGGGAGTATCTACCCATATTGAAGGTGGTTCATTATCATAAGATATCGGTCCATATGTATACACATAATATCCATCAACTAAATATCTTTCAAAAACTATTGTAGTTGCGCGCGCGTTTAATAGAATAAGCTTTTTTCTGCTCCCTTCTTTTATGGCATACCTTTTATTTTCTTATTGAGTTTACTTTTATCCTTACTTAATGCGCGCGCGTAGTCTAGAATTACCTTGATACCGAAAAATGCCATTGTCACTCCCAGTCCAAAAAGAACAAGTTTAACTCATCTTCATTTATACGGCATCAAATAGTAATTCGCATAATACTACTTATCAGTTATAGATTTTGTCATATAATATTTGGGATAATCCCATTGGTAGAATGAGACTATGAAGTAGTTTCATTCGACTGTCCCCTTCTTTGAGGTGCCTGGAGTTCAAGAGGCTGAGCACGCGCTAAGCCCTTTATAACACTATCAGGTAGTAAATAAAATATGACTCATCCAGCTACGATGTGTGATTTTAAGAAGAGAATGCTCGCGGAGAACCTTGATCTCTTCAAGTCCATCGTGTCTGATCCGAAATACTATTGCATGAAGTGTGGCAGGGTGGCTAACAACGATAAGTGGCTCTGCAAGCCAGCTCCATTGAAGGGTGAATAGATCTGAGGCACAGAGAGCGTGTGCAACGCATTTTCAGATGAGCTTACTCATGGACAATGCGTGTGTATCAGGTGGAAGTATGCGCGCGCTACCTTGTCCCGAAATTCCCCCGATATTGGTTTTAAATGGTCTTAATTCCCCTCAACGGATTTAGAGACAATCCAAGGCATATCACAAACCCACAACCTTCCCTCAGAGCTCACCCTTCTCAACTCCACAGAACAACAGATCCATCGAAACACGGAAGAAACCACACAAGTCGATGAGTCTAGATGCTTCCATGAGACCTACACAGATCCGAAAGGCATCAAGTAAAAACTTTATGAAGTCTTAGCAGAGTGAATTTGCAATCTAATGTATAACTACTAGGATAAGTTTCTGGAAAAATCTGCGAGCGCCTATCTACTTAGAATAGGCAAAAAGAGAGGTGATATATGCCACACAAGTTTTAAAAAGATAATGAGGATGTTGAAGTGACTTTCTTGCTCGCCACGCACGTGGAGTGACTATTTATTAGTCTGATTATAGATTAATTTTTGGGATGAGCAACCCGGAGATATTCAATCATATCAGCGAGTTTCTCGCAAGGGGGCAGAGTGTTGTGCTCTGTACGCTGATCTTCAAGGAGGGATCGGGACCACGTGAACCCGGGGCTAAGATGGTTGTGACATCGGATGGTAAGGCTCTCGGCACTATAGGCGGCGGAGGTATGGAGAGGTTAATCATTAAGCAGGCTCTCGAGGTACTAATTGAGGGTAAACCTAGGACGTTGCATTTTGCCATGGGGATTCCTCCGCGTGAGGGGATGATCGCTATTGACTCGAAGTGTGGTGGGGAGGTTAAGCTATTCATGGATATCGTGAAACCTGAGCCAAGGCTTGTGATAATGGGATCGGGTTGGATATCTCAGGCTACTGCCCGATATGCGAAGGACTGCGGCTTCGAGGTGATAGTCGTCGATGATGCGCCGACGGCGAAGCAGGATTACTTCCCTGGGATGACGGTTGTAAATAGTCATTACCCCGAGTCGTTAAATGAAGTTGAGATTCGGCCAAGTGACTTCGTCGCCGTGCTTCATGGTGAGACCGCCTTCGAGATAGCCGCCCTACGTCACGCAGTCAAGGCGAAGCCAGCTTACATTGGTCTCCTCGGGAGCGGCAACAAGGCGATGAAGCATAGAGAGCAGCTCAAGTCCGAGGGGTTCGACGAGAAGATCCTCGAAGCTATGTATGCGCCTATTGGCCTTGAGATAGGCGCGGAGACCCCGGAGGAGATTGGTGTTAGTATTGTGGCTGAGATGATTAAGAGGAAGCGCAGCTAGTGGAGCAACAAGATCAGATCACTTTAAGATCTCGTGACTTTGCCCTTCGATCTGCTTGATGTAGCATTTTACGATGGTTCGATGTACACTTCACCGTCGTTCAAGATGTCGACGCGAACCGGTTTTGTTATCCTCGTTCCCGATACACTGTCCTTCGCATCGTGCTTCAGTTCTTTATATATCAGCGAGAAGTCTACGCTTATCCTGACCCCTGCCAAATCAGCTGCGTCTATTAGCATTCTTGGCACATCAACCAAGTGCGTCAATGGGGGTAAAGTCACAGTGGCGACGGTTCGAAGCTTTCTGTAAGCGACTACTGTCTCCTCAGCCTTCTTCAGGTTCCTATAAGCGCGCCTCTCAGCAAGGGAGATATTCTGCCTCGTCGTCCCGAGTTTATTCGCTATCTCCTCCTGTTTTAGTCCACCCATCCTGAGCCGCAGCACCTCAAGCTGGACCTTGGTCAAATAACCTGACTCTTCCTTTACAGCCATCTAATTCACCCAAATAGAAACCAATTACGCTTTACAATATTCCAATAACTGCTTAAAAGGAAAGCGCAAAATTTAACTGCACTCCGAGAGCCATACCAAACCTGATGGCTATAAAGAGGAACACTCTTGTTATAATCGTTATTCTTCTAGCGGTTTCGGCGGTGGGTGTGTTTTCTGCGTACCAGTACTTCACGCCGAAGCCGGCCGAGGAGCTCAGGGTCTTCGCAGCTGCAAGCCTCACTAAGCCTTTTCAAGCTCTACAGTCCCAGTTCGAGGCAAATTACAACGCGAAGCTCATTTTCAACTTTGCCGGCTCGAGTGCTCTAAGCACGCAGATCAATCAGGGTTCGCCCTGCGATGTCTTTGCCTCCGCAAATACCAAGGAGATGACTAACATCAAGAACGCGAATTTACTTTTAGGAAGCTCGACTGTCTTCGCTCATAATTCCTTAAGGGTGGTTGTACCAAAGACCTCCGTGGTATCAGCCCTACTTGACCTCGCTAAGCCCGGTGTAAGAATAGTCTTAGCCGATAAATCCGTCCCCGCAGGCAACTATGCTCTCCAGATGCTCACAAAGATCGACGCCACCTGGGGCAACTCAAGCAGCCCCCTCTACAAAGGAACCGATTGGGTGGGCTTCTCTAAAAAAGTACTCGCAAACGTGATCTCGTATGAGACTGATGTTGAGCAAGTCGTCACAAAGACGGCGATTGGCACAGCGGACACCGGCATCGCCTACAAATCCGACTCAATCAACAGGGCAAGTGACGTCAACTTCGTCGAGATCCCGAGTGACGTCAACCAAATAGCTGTCTACCCAATAGGAATTATAAGCACATCAACCCATAGTGCGCTGGCTCAGAAGTTCATAGACTACGTGATGTCCAGCGACAGCCAAAAAGCACTCACCGACGCGGGATTCCTGGGGCCATAGGTGCACCAAATTGAGACCAGCGCTGAGAATTGGCCTAATCGCTACCTCAGCGCTATTCCTACTTCTCATAGCACTGCCCATTATCGCTGTCTTCGTCAGCATCTCCCCAACAGAGCTATTCTCGAGGCTAACCACCTCAGCTGTCGCTGACGCAATAAAGTTGAGCCTCTTCGCATCCACCGCCTCCACAGCTATCGTCCTGCTCCTCGCGACACCCGTCTCCTACGTCCTAGCTCGATACCAATTCCGAGGTCGATGGCTCCTCGACGCCATCGTTGATATACCAATGATCCTGCCACCCGCCGTAGCCGGTCTCGCACTACTACTCGCTTTTGCTCCACGTGGACTCATAGGAAGCTCTTTAGCCGATCATGGGGTCATCCTCCCTGGATCGATGTGGGCAGTAGTCATGGCCGAGGTATTCGTAAGCTCACCCTTCTACATTCGCGCCTCTAAAGCCGCCTTCAGCGGAGTGAACCAGAGAATAATCGACAGCGCAAGGATACTCTCCGCATCCGACGTCAATGTATTCCTCCGAGTCACCTTTCCCCTCGCATGGAGGGGGGTATTCGCAGGATTGGTAATGTGCTGGGCGCGGTCCTTGGGGGAGTTCGGGGCAACACTCATGTTCGCCGGAAACCTACCGGGAGTCACGCAGACCATGCCTCTTGCCATCTACATCGCGTTGAGCAGCGACCTTCAAGTAGCTATTGTGCTCTCAGTGATCATGATCCTCTTCTCTTTCATTCTCCTCGCCGTTGTAAAGTCCTTAGGAGATCAGAGGATGCCTTGATATCCGTTAAGGGGATCTGGAAGGTCTTCGGTGTCAAGCAGATCTTGAGGGATGTCAGCTTCGAGGTTAAAGATGGTGAGGTCGTGGGCCTCGTAGGGCCGAGTGGGTCGGGGAAGTCGACAACTCTGAATATATTAGCAGGTCTTCTTGAACCAGACTCAGGGGAGGTAGTAATCGACGATGTGGTGGTGACAAGGAATTATGCGGGTGTAAACCGCGTCTCGATTCCGCCCGCTCTAAGAGGTCTCGGCTACGTAATGCAGGATAGCGCCCTCTTTCCGAATTTAACTGTGAAAGAGAACGTAGGCTTTGGTCCAGATTCACAAGGGTTCTCACAACAAGTCATTGAGGCTAAGGTTAACGAGCTTTTGTCAATGGTTCACGTTAAGGAGGTTAGTGGCTCTTATCCAAATCAGCTGAGTGGTGGTCAGCAGAAACGTGTAGCTCTAGCTAGGACTCTTGCGGTTAATCCGAAGTTGCTGTTGATGGATGAGCCCCTGACTTCTCTTGACCCTGATCTTAAAGAACAGCTCATGAGCGACTTAATTAAAATTTTTGATGAACTTTGCACGACCGTGATATATGTCACACATGACCTCGATGAGGCTGGGTTGATGGTAGATCGGATTATAAGGCTTGAGGAAAGCAGGATAATAGGCTAACCTTGGGTAAATGTGAGAAAACGCTTGATTTTATCACTACTATTCTCCGTTCACTCTAGTAAAAAATCCAACCACGCATGCGAGTAGTGAGACTAGAAGAGGGAAGAATTCAAGGTTCTGCCTGATAGTCTCCAACTGACACATGCGTTAGCGCAATGGGGGAAAGGAGCTATTGAGGACTCTATTAGGGCTAGGTGCGCTCGAGTTTCACTGTACGCGCGCATTCGGAGTATTATTCTTAAGTCGAGCCATTCAGATACAGTGTGAGGGACCAAGCGCACGCGCATTGGAGCGCATGCGATCAGATTTATTGCCATTCGATATGTACATCTCTGCATGTCGTTAGATTCTCAAGCTTTTTCAAAGAAAAAGGATGAAGCCTTAGAAAAAATGTGGGCTTAAAATACTGAACTCCGGAGTCTTCTACGGTGAATGGGCTCCAACCGAGGGAAGGAAAAGCATCACGGTCACCTCACCAATAAACGGGGAGACGCTAGTAAAGATCAGCTCTGCAACTGAGAAAGACTACCAGAAGACGATCACATCGGCAGAAGAAGCATTTGCTACCTGGTCTTTATTGCCACCTCCAATGAGAGGCGAAGCAATTCGAAGAGTATCCGAGTAGATCGAGAAACATAAAACTGCTTTAGGTTTACTTGTCTCACTCGAAGTCGGTAAAACGATAACCGAAGGTCGCGGTGAGATTCAGGAGATGATAGGTGTCGGCTACTTTGCTCAGGGGCTTTCGAGGCAGCTCTATGGATTAACCATCGCAAGTGAGAGAGCGGCGGTGATGCGTGGAAAGCTTATGCGAGGAGACAGACAGTTACGATAAATTATGGAAGAGACGTCACGTTAGCCCAAGGTGTAAAATTCAACGTTTAAACTATCCGCGCATAGATGAGCCTTGATTCAAACCTCGCAACTTCAAAAAAATGATTTGTCAGCTCACTTATTTTGGAAATCTGGCTACCTACACACCTCCCGGAAATCTATACATGTACCGAAAAGTTCATACGAACATATCGATAAGGTGAAGCGGAGTTGTTTTTATGTCACAGCCCACAAAGAAAGTTACCTTAGAGGTTAATGGCATCAAACGAGAGTTCAACGTTGAAACAAACAAAGTCCTCATCGACCTACTGCGTGAAGACCTCAAGCTGAAGGGTGTAAAGCAATCATGCGACCGGAAAGGCCAGTGTGGCGCATGCACCGTGATCGTTAACAAGAAAGCTGTTCGCTCCTGCTTGCAAAAGGTAGCAGACCTAGAAAGTGCATCCGTGATAACGGTGGAAGGGCTAGGCACACCTAACAATCCTCACCTCATCCAGGAAGCATTCGTCCTGTCAGGTGCCGTCCAGTGCGGCTACTGCACACCTGGGATGATAATGGCGGCAAAAGCCCTACTGGACCAGAACCCGAACCCCGACGTTCCTACTATTAAGCGAGCACTGGCGCGTAACCTCTGCCGTTGCACAGGCTATAAGAAAATCATTGAGGCTATTCAGCTCGCAGGGAGCTTCATCAGGGGAGTAACTTCGCCCAAAGAGGTCCGTGGCAAAATTGGCGAAGGTATGTTAGGCGAATCTCATCCAAGACCCACCGCTATGCTCAAAGCCTGTGGCCTGGCCGAGTTCACCGCCGATATAGACCTCCCAGGTGACAAACTGGAGCTCGCTCAGGTTCACAGCACAGAAGCTCACGCCTTGATTAAATCAGTGGACATATCCGAGGCGCTAAAGATGCCAGGAGTAGTGGGGGTAATTACTGCTAAAGAAATCAAGGGAACCAATCGTATTCGTGCAGCATTACCTGACCAACCTATTCTGTGCGAGGACAGGGTTAGAACGCTCGGGGACCCGATAGCAGCGGTGGCTGCCTTGACTCGGGACCAGGCGAGAACCGCCGCGGCCGCTGTCAAGGTCGTATACGAGCCTCTGCCAGTGATGATGACACCCGAGGAGGCACTCGCGCCGGGAGCCTATGTATTACATAATCATTCGCCGACTAACGTCGCTGCTTCACAGCCCCTCGTAAAAGGAGACTTGGATAAAGCCCTGAGGGATGCCACGACCGTCGTAGAGGCTGAGTTTTCCACCCAGACGAATCATCAAGCTCCGCTGGAGCCTGAGGTAGCAGCAGCGTATTTCGAAGGGAAAGGTGAGAAACCTCAATTAGTAGTCGTGGGACGAAGCATCATGATTCACACCCATCTTACACAGCTCAAGGAGGGACTGGGATACGAAAATATGCGTTACAAAGAGGCTTTCTCCGGCGGACAGTTCGGCATTAAGCTCTCTCTCAGCACCGAGGCCATTACTGCTGCGGCTGCTCTACACTTCAAACGACCAATTCGCTATGTTCCAAGTCTTACGGAGTCCCTGCTCGTCAGCACAAAGCGTTTCGCTTTCCCCAGTCAAAAACTAACACTTTCCACAGACTCGAACGGACACTTGACTGGCTTTAACTACGATTTTATCTGCGATAAAGGGGCTTACACAAACGTGGGCACGGGCACAATGATGCGAGCCCTCCAGATGGTGGCGAGCTCCTACAACATACCCAACGTTAAGATGCTGGGACGGGCTGTGTATACCAACAACGCCTCCGGAGGAGCGGCACGCGGTGCAGGGCCACCAGAGTCGGCGTTTGCAATGGAGTCCATCATCGACATGACTGCCGAAAAAGCGGGGATAGACCCTCTTGAGTTCCGACGAATGAACGCATTGATGCCCGGGCAGACAAAGGCGACGGGAGTGATTGTGCACCAGTACCCCTATATAGAGGTCTGCGACGCCATGAAGTCATACTACGAGAAGGCGAAGAAGGCTGCTGCTGAATTCAACGAAAAAAGCACCAGGGTCAAACGCGGTGTGGGATTGGCGGGGCACTCGTTCGGAATTGGAGGTGCAGGAGATTCCGCAAAGATGTCAGTTCAAATTGAGCCGGATGGTAGTCTATCGATCTTCGCCGCTGTCGCCGATCCTGGTGAAGGCAACGACTCCATGTTAGCACAGATCGCGGCCCACCAAATGGGTTTACCACTCGAAAAAGTACGGTTGTATATCAGAGACACCTTCGAAACAGTCGGCATGGGACCCGCGGCTGGAAGTAGAATGACAATGATGGCTGGCAACGCACTCCTATCTGCGATTGAGAACCTGAAGAACGCGATGCGGGAAACGGGGACAAAGTCCTACGCCGGGCTTAAGAGCGTGGGTAAACCGACACGCTACGAGGGTTCCGTCACTAACCCTGGCCCCGGAGGTCTTGATCCAAAGACCGGCCAAGGCAACGACTACATATCGGAAGTCCAGAACCTACAGCTTGCGGAGGTTGAGGTAAACATAGAAACCGGCGAGGCTCAAGTCGTCAAAATGACCTCAATTGTGGACGCGGGCACGATCATTAACCCTCAGGCGGTTGAAGGTCAGCTCGAAGGCGGCATGGATCAGGGCGTAGGCTATGCGCTGAGGGAGCAATACATTCATGGGAAGACTTCGGATTGGGTCAACTTCAAATTCCCAACGATTCAAAATAGCTTTGACAGTGAAGTAATTCTACTTGAGACTCCACGCAATAATGGGCCTCTGGGTGCCATAGGCGTCGGCGAGATGTCTATGAACTCTACTGCCCCCGCGATAATTAACGCGATCTATAACGCGTGCGGTGCGAGAATCTATAGCCTACCCGCTACACCGGAAAAGGTGAAAGAAGCGTTGGAAACACAAAAATATTGAAACTGAAAGTCGGGTGAAAGGATCTAAGAATGGACGAAGTAATTATCCGATATTATAAAAAATTGTTGAAAAAGGGCTTCGCATACGCGGGTTCATTCGATAATCCCACAATCTACCTAACCTACGATAATTCGAAAGGAATCCTCTGCGGAAATGCAGGTGATAATCTCCACCTGTACGTCAAGATCAAAAACCGTGTAATTGAAAAGATGAGATACCTCTGCATTTGCGACCCCACAGCGAATGTGGTTATAGAATCACTTTGTGCCTTGGCTGAAAACAAATCATTAACTGAGGTACAAAACCTTACAGAGGAAGATTTTTCTCAACTAATAGAAAGTCGAAGTGAAGAGTTTCTTAAAAAGACTAGGATAGTTATAGAATTCTTGAGACCAGAAATTATTAAATTTGAAAATAAAATAAAATAACATTCTGGATATTGGACTTATTTAAAAGAAGATATTACCTCAAGTGAGGCTTTTTTACTCTTTTACGAGCATTACTGATGTTGATTTTACCATTACTGTGATGTGGTCGCCGACTTTGAGGTTAAGGTCGTCAATGGACTCCTTGGTTATTACTGAGGTGAGGACCGCGGGTTTGATCTCTACCTTCACCATCGCCATGATTTTATCAGTTTCAATATTGGTGATCTTTCCCTCGATGAGGTTTCTTGCACTCGTCTTCATTGTGATCAGATTGAGTGTTGAAATCCATCTATATTAATGATGCGCGTGTCGCAGATTTCAACATTTTGCACAAGCAACCCACCGAAATGTTCATACAAACATTTCAGCATATTAAAGCAGAGTTGATTGCATGTCGCCGACTACGACGAAGAAGATATCTCTTAAGGTAAATGGGTTCAAACACGAGTTCACGGTGGAGCCTAATCGAGTTCTCATCGATACGCTGCGAGAGGACCTTGGGTTGACGGGTACTAAGCAGTCATGTGACCGTAAGGGACAGTGTGGTGCATGTACCGTCATAGTAAATGGAAAAGCGGTGCGTAGCTGTCTCCAGAAAATCATCGATCTTGATGGCGCAGTTATAACGACAATCGAAGGACTAGGTACCCCCGATAAGCCTCATCCTATACAGGAAGCATTCGTTCTAACCGACGCTATACAGTGCGGCTTCTGTACGCCTGGCATGATTATTCAGACGAAGGTGTTGCTCGACAAGAACTCTGACCCAGACATCGCTGCGATAAAGAAGGCACTCGCTGGCAACATGTGCCGGTGCACGGGCTACAAGAAGATAATCGAGGCCGTCCAGCTCGCTGGTAAGTTCCTGCGAAACGAGACGACGCCCACTGAATTCCGCAAGAGAATTAAGAAAGGTGCAATGGGTACGTTCCACCCACGTCCCACATCAATGCTTAAGGCCTGCGGCTTAGCCGAGTTCTCAAACGACATCAAGCTCGAGAAGCCACTACACCTTGCCCTCGTACACAGCACGCAGTACCACGCGAAGATAAAGTCAATCGACTACAAGGCAGCACTTAAAATGCCCGGCGTCGCGGGCGTCATGACGGCCGACGACATCAAGGGAACGAACAGGATAAGGGAGTACTGGCCAGATAGACCCGTGCTATGTGAGGACGTGGTGAGGTGTCTTGGTGACCCGATCATCGGCATCGCAGCGGAGACACGCGAGCAGGCGAGGACCGCGGCGGCCGCTGTCAAGGTCGGGTACGAGCCCCTCCCCGTCATGATGACTCCTCAAGAGGCCCTCGCGCCTGGTGCCTACCAGCTACACAGCCACTCGCCGAACCTCTGCTACTCGCAGCCCCTCATAAAGGGAGACTCAAAGAAGGCGTTCGCCAAGTCTGCGGTCGTCGTTGAGCACGACTTCGAGACCCAGATGAATCACCAAGCGCCGCTTGAACCAGAAAACTGCGTCGCATACCTCGACAGCGACCAGCTGGTCGTGATCGGGCGCAGCATTGCTATCCACATTCATACTGCCGAGATCAAGGAGGCGGTCGGCTGGGACAACGTCCGCTACAAGGAGCCTTTCGTAGGCGGCCAGTTCGGCATCAAGGCGAGGGTCACGACAGAGGCTGTCACTGCCGCTGCTGCGCTTCACTTCAAGCGCCCAATCAAGTACCAGCCGAGTATGACGGAGTCCATGCAGACCACCTCGAAGAGGCACCCCTACTCGGCGAAGCTGAAGATGGCAGCGGATAAGGAAGGCTACTTCACGGCACTTTTCTACGACTTCACGATAAACAAAGGCGCTTACATGTTAGGAGGGTCCGGTTCGAGCCTAGATCGCTCGCTGATGATGCTACAGGGATCCTACAATATACCAAATATAGAGGCGTTCGGTAGACTCGTTTACACCAACAACGCCGGAGGTGGGGCAGCCCGAGGAGCGGGTCCGCCAGAAACAATGTTCGCCGTCGAGTCCGCTGTTGACATGATCGCTGAGAAACTCGGCATAGACCCACTTGAGATTCGTAGAATGAACTCGCTGAAGCCGGGGCAGTCGAAGTCTACCGGTCCAGTGGCGGTCGACTGGCCTTTCCCCGAGCTGTGCGATGCTGTGAAGCCCGCTTACGAGAAGGCGGTTAAGGAGGCGAAGGCTTTCAATGCAAAGGGCGGCAAGCTGAGGCGCGGCGTCGGTCTTGCAGCTGATTCGTTCGGCATAGGAGACTTCGGGGACTCGGCTAAGCTATTCGTCGAGCTTGACCCCGATGACGGTGTAACGATCTACGCAGCCGTGGCGGATCCGGGGGAGGGAAACGACGCTATGCTCACCCAGATCGCAGCCGACAGGTTAGTCATACCACTTGAGAAGGTGCGTCTTTACACACGTGACACCGACAAGACGGTGAGTGCAGGCGGCTCATGGGGCAGCCGCATGACGTTCATCGCCGGCAACGCCCTTGCCGACGCCTGCGACAAGCTCAAGAAGGCTATGGTTGAGGCGAAGACGAAGAAGTATGCCGGCATGAAGAAGGCGGGCAAACCTACACGCTACGAAGGCATCTTCGCAGCCGAGGGTCCGGACAAATTCGACCCCAAGACGGGGCAGGGGCCTAACTACGCGACGGAGTGCCACAACATACAGCTCTGCGAAGTCGAGGTAAACACCGAGACCGGTGAAACACGAGTGCTAAAGATCACGTCGGCGATCGACGCTGGACCAGTCATCAATCCACCGGTTTTCGAGGGCCAGCTAGAAGGAGGAATGGATCAGGGTGTCGGCTACGCTCTGAGGGAGGAATATGTTCACGGCAAGAGCGTCGACTATGTCACCTTCAAGTTCCCCATGATCAGGGACAGCTTCGAGATGGTGAACCTCATCAGGGAGACTCCGCGTTCGATCGGGTCCCTGAAGACGACGGGCATCGGCGAGATGACGATGACCTCGACGGCGCCGGCAGTGACAAATGCCATCTACAACGCCTGCGGAGCGAGGATCTACGACCTCCCAGCGACCCCCGCAAAGGTCAAAAAGGCGCTCGCCGAGAAGAAAAAGTAGTCGCGAGCATGTAGCTACCCTCACCGATACAAAGCCAGTTTTTTATCTAATAGCCGGAGATGGATGATGAAGATATGAACAAGGAGAACCTGGAGAGCATTAGGCGTGACTTCCCAGCGTTAAGCTGCCGTCGAAACGGGAAGCCGCCAGTCTACTTAGACAACGCCTGCACGACGCTTGTGCCGAGACAGGTGATCGATGCTATGAACGAGTACTATGTGGAGTACCCAGGGTGCGGCGAGGGGAGGAGCCAGCACTGGTTCGCAGAGGAGGTCTCTAGCCGCATAGAGGGGGCGGAAGGCTCCCGTGGAAAAATCGCCCGATTCATCAACGCAGCTAGTGAGAGGGAGATAGTATTCACATCCAACACGACCCACGCGATCAACATCGTCGCACTTGGCTACCCCTTCAAGCCCGGCGATGTCGTCTTACTCGGGGACAAAGAGCATAACTCCAACCTCATACCCTGGCTCAGGCTCCAGAGGAAGGGCGTAATCAAGGTCGACCACATAGAGTCGAACGAGGAAGGCGTCTATAACCTCGAGGACCTCGAGCGTAAGCTAGCTGGTAGCAGGGTCCGGCTAATCAGCATGGGTTTCACGTCGAACCTGACGGGGTACACGATCCCCGCGAAGGAGATTGTGAAAGTCGCACATGACCACGGTGTCCATGTGTTACTTGACGGCGCCCAGACCGCCTCACATAGGTTGGTTGATGTCCGGGATTTCGACGCCGATTTCCTCGCCTTCTCAGTGCACAAGATGTGCGGGCCAAAGGGCGTCGGCGTCCTCTACGCTAAGGAGGAGCACCTCGGCAGAGGATCAGTCCCGGATAAGTGCCGGATAGAGTCATCGCTCATCGGCGGGGGAACGGTCGCTGATTCCACCTACGATTCATACCGCCTTTTGGACGCCCCCGAAGGCTTCGAGGCAGGCGTCCAGAACTACCCTGGGCAGATCGGAGCAGGCCATGCGGTCGACTACCTTACGAAGCTCGGCATGGCTCATGTAGCCTCCCATGAGGAGGAGCTGAACAGGTTCCTCTCAGATGAGTTGATGCGTCGCTACGGTAAAGAGGGTTGGTTCAAGATCATCGGACCCAGCGACCCGGCTATGCGCGGCGGGATACTCACGTTTGAGGTGGCACGCCCTAACGCCGTGGGGATCGCTGAGGAACTAAGCGAGAGGAGCAACGTGATGATACGCTCAGGCGCGTTCTGCGTTCACAGTTACCTCAACAGGGAGTATGGCGTCGGCTGGGCGGACCCCCGATTGCCGTCGGAACACAGGATGTTCTATCGGGCATCCCTTTATTTCTACAACACGCTCGAGGAGTGCCGCATCTTCCTAGATACGCTGCATGAGATATTTACGGAACGCAGCTACGTGTGATCACGATGGATCAGGCGGTCATTAAATACTACCGGATGCTGCTCCGTGGCGGCTTCGCCAACGCTGGGACAATCGAGGGACCATCGATTTTCCTTGACCCAGTCGCAGAGGGCGAGAGGCGCATCTGCGGCCGCCCCGCCGACTACATGAAGATATACATCGACATCCGCGGCGGTAGGATAGCGGAGATGAAGTACCTCTGTCTCTGTGACCCGATGGCGAACGTTACCATCGAGGTTTTGTGCGGAATTCTAAAGGGTAAGACGCTTGATGAGGTATTCTATATTGAACCGGAGGTGATAGTGGGTGAGGTTGGCAGCGGTGACGAGGAGCTCAGGAGTAAGGCGACGGCACTTGTCGAGTTGATCCGCAAGGGGATTACTCGATACAGGGATCATTACTGAGGCTCATTTAAGCCCCTCTAGCATGAAGAGCGCACTGGCCCCCATACGTGCATAATATTGATGGTGTGGATCTCATGTGCAATGAGCGTGAATTAAATGTTCTGAACCCATTTAGGTTTAAGCCCGGCCCACCCTCTTTATTGTTCAGAATCTTGAAAAGATCGAAAATATGCACTTAAATATTTGAAAACATCTCGTTGCGTGCGTATATCTCTCAAATGGCTGGGAATCGTTTAACACCTATAAACGCGCGCGTGTTCACCTAGTTGAACCCGCAAAGTTATCAGAAATGCTTCAAGCGCGCGCGCCGGGGTCGGATACTTCACTGCGATGCTGATCCTCTCAGAGGTTGGTGACATCGCCAGGTTCCGCTGCGACAAGGCGTTTGCATCATGGATGGGCCTGACGCCGATTGTCCGTCAGTCCGGGGAGCGGACCCGGATCGGCGGGGTGGGTCCCGGTAATAAGAGGCTCCGGTGGGCGTTGGTGGAGTGCGCTCAGGACGCCGTCAGGTTTGACACCCGGTTCCGGGGGCTACATGAGTGGGCGTCCAGGAGGAGGGGCGCCGGGTGCGCCACTGTGGCTGTGGCTCACGAGATAGCGAGGATAATGTACTTCATGTTATGTAGGGATGAGCCTTATCGGGGTGCTGATGGGGGGTTGGTTGAGAGAAAGCTTAAAGATATGAGTAGGAAAGCAATTAGTGGTCTGCGGAACTAATTGGGTGCTATCCGGGCACCGCGTGTCCTGAAAACGTTTAACATAGGAGCGCGCACGTTTCTTCAACGCCGGAAAGTCTTCTCGAATCGACTCCAATATTTCCTTTTTCATCGCTCGTACCTTAGCTCATTTCAGTTATTTCACTACTGTATCTAACACTGCCTTGACTTTCGTTGGTGTGGCTGGTAAATCGTAGATCCTGACCCCACAAGCGTCCTCAATTGCATTGATGACCGAAGGAGCAGTGGAGGTCATCGTCATCTCACCGACGCCAGTGGCTCCCAAAGGACCATTTACGCGAGGAGTTTCACGGATAATGACTTCCATTTCGAAGGAATCGTTTATTGTTGGGAACTTTAAGGCGACATAGTCTCTTGTTTTACCAAGCATATACTCCTCTCTTAGAGCATATCCAACACCTTGATCCATACCTCCTTCCAGTTGACCTTCGAAGCTATGGGGGTTAATGATCGTTCCCGAATCCACAACGGTAGTCATTTTGACAACTCGTACCAAGCCGGTATCCGTGTTGACCTCCACTTCAGCCATTTGAAGGTTATGACATTCGGAGACAAAGGAGTCGCCTTGTCCGGTTTGCGGATTAAGTCCACCTACACCCGGGTTCTTGAAGGAGCCTTCATAACGAATGGGTTTACCAGCATTTTTCAAGCCTTCATAGGTTTTTGATTTTGCTTCGACCATGGCATTCTTCAACTGTTCAATTGCATTGAGCAGAGTATTTCCGGCGATCCAAGTCATCCTGCTGCCAGCTGACGGACCCATGCCCACCGTCTTATCTGTATCACGGGTATACAGACGTACTTTCTCAAGGGGTAAATTCAGCTGATGGGCAGCAATCTGAGTTAGCATAGAATCGTTTCCTTCACCCGGATCGGCCACCGCGGCGTAAATGATGATTCCATCATCCTGATTAATTTCTAAAGATAACTTAGCCGAATCTCCCGAACCTCCAATTCCAAACGCGTGAGCAGCTATGCCAACACCGCGCTTCAGCGACACGTTCTTCAAATTAAAGGACTCAGCTTCTTTCTTAGCTCTCTCGTAGTATGGTTTAATCTCGTCACAGGCTTCTGGGAATGGCCATTCCGTTGCAACCATTCCAGTAGCCTTAGTCTGCCCCGGTTTCAAGGAATTCATGCGACGGAAAATCAGAGGATCAATTCCTAGTTTTTCCGCCAACATGTCTATAGCTGATTCTAGCGCGAAAACCGTCTGCGGTGGTCCTGCTCCCCGAGCTGCGCCGCCGTATCCGTTGTTAGTATAAACTACTTTCCCAAAGGCTCTAATGTTGGGTATATGGTAAGGACCAACCAGCATATGCAAAGAACGCATCACCACCATTGCGCCTGACAATGCATAAGCCCCTTTATTGACTGTAAAATCCAAGCATAAGACGGTTAAGTGCCCCTGGTCGTCAGCTGCGAGTTTCAACTCCATGTCGTAAGGGTGTCTTTTAGAGGAAATGAGCATCGATTCTTCAAGGCTGGGGACATAACGGATAGGACGTCTAAAATGCACAGCTGCAGCTGCCGTAACAGCCTCAGAGGTAACATTCGCTTTAATGCCAAACTGCCCTCCAACGTAAGCCTCCTTGTAACGGAGGTTATTCCATCCAATCGCTTCCTGAATTTGAGCCTTAGCAGAGTGAATGTTAATGCTTCTCCCTATAACTACAAGTTGAGCATTTTCCCCTTCACCTTCAAAATAGGCTGCGGAAACCTCAGGCTCCAAAGGTGCTTGATGAACCATTTGTGTCGAAAACTTAGCTTCAACGACAGCTGCCGATTCAGCTAAAGCCTTTTCAACGTCCCCTTTAACAAGTGGTTGAGAATAGCAAAGGTTAGGGGAATGACTATGTATCTGCATGGCACCGGAAGCCAATGCTTCTTTCGGTGTCATCATGATAGGTAATAGCTCATACTCTACTCTAACCGCTGCAGCCGCAGCCCTAGCCTGCTCTCTGGTCTCAGCTGCTACGGCAATAATCGGGTCGCCAAGAATTCTGACCTTGTCTTCACAGAGGACAGGCTGATCAGGCGCTGCAACTCTGATTCGGTTGGTTCCCTTAATGTCTTGAGCAGCCATGATGCCGACTACCCCTGGCATCTTCTTTGCCACAGAAGTGTCGATAGACTTGATCAAGGCATGGTACTCAGTACTGTGAACCAAGGCTAGTTCTACGGCATTCTCAAGTTTTACGTCCGCAGTAAATTCAGCCAGCCCACATGCTTTAAGCATAGAGGAAGGCCGGGGGTAGGATACACCAATCATACTACCCTTAAGACTCCGGCGGTATTCTTCGGGTGTTGTCTCTTTACGGATGAGTCGACCAGCAAGCTGCACGGCCTCTATGATCTTCTTGTATCCGGTGCATCGGCATAAATTCCGAGCCAAAGCGCGTTTAATTGTTGAGATACTAGGATTTGGTTCCTGATCAAGTAACGCCTTTGTGGCCATTATCATGCCGGGTGTGCAAAAACCGCATTGAATGGCGCCGCTTAAGGCAAAAGCTTCCTGGATGAGGTGTGGGTTATTTGGTGTGCCTAGGCCTTCCACCGTAATTACCGACGCGCCTTCCAAATCCACAACTTTCTGGAGGCATGAACGAACCGCTTTATTGTTGACAATTACTGTACAGGCACCGCATTGCCCTTTCCTATCACATGATTGTTTTGTACCAGTAAGACAGAGGTCCCCACGTAAGAGATCGATGAGAACTTTATCCGATTCAGTCATGACTTGGTGTTGAACACCGTTTATTGTAAGATTTATTTTATTCATTTTTATTTCCTTTCTACACTATTCGGCGATATGCATGAAAATGCATATCAGCCTTATTCCTAGGGTGCACGCTCCTATTATTATACTTTCAGGAGATCTTATGTCCAGCAATATCCCATTAGACTCCGCAGGCTATCTAACACTCTCTTACCCTTTTCTACCTCGTAGAGATTCTTGGAGTGGTTTACCATGATCGCTGCTACTAATCGCGTCCTCATTTTATA
>CAZIAF010000024.1:0-18273 GCA_964537625.1 uncultured Candidatus Bathyarchaeia archaeon | reverse complement strand
GAGATCGTCCACCACGAAGGCCAGATCGCAGCCATCCTCGGCGTAGAGAAGAGAATAAAGGGGCTCAAATAGCCCATCCATCTTTTTATTTCACCCTTCGCCACCAGCTTATTAGAAGAAAGGTATTCGTATGATAATCGGAGTTACCTGTTATCCTGGCGTCGGTGGCAGCGGAATATTGGCCACTAGGCTCGGCGTCGAATTCGCCAAGCAGGGCCACGAAATCCACTTCATTACATATGAGAGGCCATTCGCTGTACAGGGGATCGATCAGGAGAACGTCCACATCCACCTAGTCAATGTCCTCGAATATCCCCTGTTCAAGTATCCTCCCTATACTGTAGCTCTTGGATCCGAGATGGCACGAGTATCTAAAGAGCATAATTTGGACGTATTAAACGTACATTACTCTATACCGCACGCAACAGCGGCGTTTCTCGCAAGGGAGATATCCGGTACACCCTACATCGTCACCCTCCATGGAAGTGACGTCACGATCCTTGGAAGCGATCCCAGTTATCGACTAGTAAACAATCACAGTGTAGAGAAAGCGGATGCGGTTACCGCGGTCTCTGAGTTCATGCAGCGTGAGGCATACGAGCGGCTCGGTATCGAGCGTGAAGTGAAGGTAATTCCAAACTTTGTGGACTCTAATATATTCACCCCAGCTTCATACGAAAATATTGAAAGAGAATGTGATGAGCATGGCGTAATTATTCACGTCAGCAATTTCCGTCCTGTGAAGAGGTTATCCGATCTCATATATTCTATGAGTATAGTAGTCAAAGAGGAGCCTACCGCAAAACTGATGCTCGTCGGAGATGGCCCGGATAGACACTTGGTAGAGATGCTTATTGATCGGCTACAACTAGGAAGGAACGTCATTCTAACAGGATTCCGGAGTGATGTCTCCAACCTTATGCGATGCAGTGATATAGGTGTCCTTTGTTCGGAGACTGAGAGTGCGCCATTAACCCTATTAGAAGGAATGAGCACCGGTCTGCCGATGGTAGCAACGAAGGTAGGTGGAGTACCAGAAATAATCGAAGACGGTAAAAACGGCCTACTCACTTCACTGAAAAACCCCGAAGAGCTCGCTGAAAAAATATTGCGTCTCTACCGAGACCCTAAAATGAGGCGAAAACTTGGTAAGAATGCTCGTAAGACAGTTGAAGCGAAATACACAGCTGAAAAAGTGGTCCGCCTTTACCTTGAGACTTTCGAGAAAATTATAAGTGCTTAAAGGTTCACGAAAAAGACTGATGAGTTCGGAGTATTACCATTATAGAGACGCTTGTATACCCCAACGCTGTCCTTTACACCAGAAACTGAGGCTAGGTCGATCCA
Source organism: uncultured Candidatus Bathyarchaeia archaeon (assembly GCA_964537625.1). Classification (GTDB taxonomy): domain Archaea; phylum Thermoproteota; class Bathyarchaeia; order TCS64; family TCS64; genus UBA8941. The sequence continues at coordinate 16,926 of CAZIAF010000024.1, read as the reverse complement.
AGCCCAGCTAACCTCTTGCCCATATTTCTCTGGAGCATATTGACCGAAAGCGAATGAGAGATAACCATCGAGCTCGATCACCTGCATCTGCTTAGCTTTCATCTCTTGAAGTAGCATCACACGGTTCGCTGGATTGTTCAACTTGCGTTTGATCTCCTCTACTTCAATTTCGAGATCGCTTCGCTTCCTTAATAACGTCTGATAAGTCTCGTCAACAACTTCTCTTATTTCTCCGTGAGCCTGCACCATCTTATCTGAGTTACCGGTTTTTTTTGCTTCAACCCAGCCAGAAAGGGCTGTGAATAGCTTCTCCCTGAGAAGCGTAGAATAGCCCTTTTCCGCGAGGTTTCTTGCTGCTATTTCGTTCCACGGTGTATTATAGAAAACTCTAGTGTATCTTGTGTAAGTTGGGAATGGCATGTTGAGTGGAGCAACACCGGGAATAACTTCTGCATAATAGCTTGTCTCACCAGGACCTCCTACGTGAGCAACAACTGGTATTACCGAATCAACAATTATCTGCCTCGAATCGACGCGTGGCGTGATTATCTCTGTAATCCCCGTTAGATCGGGTTTCACTTTATCGATGGAGTAGCTGTATATTTGCTCACATCGAGAACACTTGCCCTCAATAAAAAAGTCGGGACCTTTTTGTTTGTATCTCAAATCGACTCTACTACCATGGCAGCTTGGTGTTTGACATTCAAGGAAGAAAGGCACATAGTCATCCATTCTTCGGCCTATTTGTGGTCTGTAACCGAATTCTTCTATAAGGTTCACCGCTGCATTAGAAGCCCTAATAAAATTACTTCGGTTTGGCTCTGAAAGAATGGACTCATAGCCAAGTTGAAACAACCCACGTATCTCAGGGTCAGTTGCAGTCATAACTGGGATGCCAAGATCGGCTTCGAGGTTGACAATGGTACCTATAATCTTCGTTGAAAAATCTGCTACATTCTCAGTTGAAAAAAACGCGTTTTTCAAAATGGTGAAGATCTGATTGAGGTTCTGAAGCGTTGCTTCCTGTTTTAATGGTTCTACACCCTTAAGCAAGCCACGATAGTTGCTCTCAATCTTCTCCAAAGTCTTCTGTAACCATTCCTCATCTGGGTTTGGAAGCCTACGAATTGGCGCCCCCTCGTACTCTGGAGGAGAAGGATACGTTATTAGCATGCCCCGCGAAGAAGGGCTTGGAACACGAATGTTGATGAGTTCTGGTTGAATGCTATCATAATCACCAACATAGAAGAGGGGGGTAAATCCTCCTCCGAGACCGCTCAAAGCCCAGGTATATGTGATCTTGTTAATGATTAAGCTGGGTCCGCCAAGACAATTAGGTTGCTGCCCTGTCTCAACGACACCCCCATCAAAGCCATCTATACTATGAGACGTCTTAGAGGTAAGGATACCTAATCGTTTCATGTGGCTTTTAAGAGCTTTCTTCATCTCCTCTAGACCCTCGGGGGGCTCTTTATACGCCTCTCGAACATTTTTTAGGAATCCATGACTTTCAAACATGTTCAAGGGAATGTTTCCCCAGAAATAGGTAGCAGTCTCACTTCCAGACAAATGTTCAAGATATTTTTGATATAATGTATACACTGGAGGATGTTCGATCAATTCATTTACCTCAATAGGTTCGCCGTCGCTTTCAATGAATAAAAAGAGCTGTTTTTAGATATTGACTCTTCTACAAAGGCTTCCGCATTTAAGCAATCTGCCTGGACTCCTCGAAGTTCTGCTTTCTTCCTAGTAAAACTCTGATAATATCCCCATGGAAACTTCGATAACTGAGAGGTGTAATGCTCAACTGCATTCATCTTCTTTATTATGACTCCCGTGATATCCACATAGATTTGTGGATTCGGAATCAAAGTATTAACCTCCATCAAGAGAAGCCGACTCACCAGCCACGGATCTTTATAGGTCGTCGTGTGTGCTGCCCACTCAATCGCCTCCTTGACGACTTCATATGTGGCTCTATGATCTGAATGGTAATCAAACGGAAGATGAGTTATGACGATCTTCGGTTTCTCCTTTACAAGCACATCTGCTACGCTTTTAACCAAAACTCTGGAAGACTTCACTTCGTCCGACTCTAAAACAATAGGCTCAGGTGCACCAAGAACGAGGCAGGCATCTCGTAACTCTTTCTTCCTACTATAAGGATTACATGTTAGACATAGAACCATCACTTTGTCATCCATTGCCGAATGGAGGGCTAGAGTACCCCCACACCCAAACGTCTCGTCGTCAGGGTGGGAAACAACAGCGAGAATTCCGACCATCGAGTTCAAAGAATCAGAGAAACCAACACATAAAAGGGGTTCGTGTTAATTTTCATTTTATTTACCCGTTCTCTGCTCATTTCCCTAAGCAGGCTTTAAGTTATAAAAAACATTTGATTTACCAAATAATGTCGATGATTAAGAGAAATTTATCTGCGTATGCGACTAGTCTCAACATCCTTTCAGCATCAATTGAGGCTAGAAAACAATTTCAGCGGGTTCGTTTAAACTCAAGCGTGTGAATCGCATGATCCCGGTCGCAAGATCAGATGGTGTAATCATTCACTGCCCCGAAGATGGAAGATATGCATTCTTCAACAGTCCCTACCTCGCCCACCGATTAATGACCGGGATTGACATCTATCCAAACAGTTCCTTTGGTGAAAGTACAACATCACCCGTAAAAGGAGAAATTATCCAGGTTCGAAGAGTAAAGTCACCCAAAAATAGGTTCTTTGATGATCCTGGCTATGATGTTGTGACAATCATTAGGAGCACTGATAACCCGGAAAGAATTGTGAAAATACTTCACGTTGATTCTTCAGTAGATGTAGGCGAAACTGTACATCCTGGTCAAAACCTGGGAACACTAATCCGTTCAGGGTATTTCGGTTTTCATACACCACCACATGCACATGTGGAGATCCGTCCAAATTTTGATCCCTTAAGGGTACGAGGTGGATGTTATATAGAGGCTCTTCAAAAGTTCAACGACTTGAATCCTATAAAGGAGTTAAAAGGTATAGTTGTTGAGACTCGTAATGAATATGCTCGCATACAAATAGATGACCTAATTTGTTCCGGGATCCCAACGGATGTGGGTGGGATAACGGGAATTCTTGATGGCGGTATCCCTCTCTATGGTTGGTTTGGAGCTCATATTGAAAAACTCAATTATTCCCCGTTAATCAAACTTCTTGGGAAACACATAGGGAACATTACTTCCTACAATGGAAAAACCTGCGTAGCCGAATGTACCGATTTTAAAATTAAACTTGGACGGACCACTGTAGATCTTTTTTTCTATCTAACTCCCCTCAGCAACTCTTTTGTGGTGGTTACTACAAGGAAGCCAAATAATCTAAACTTAGAGGAATTAAGTGAGGTTGCACTCACTGTAGAATAACAAACTACAGCGCCAATAGATATAAGGGAGGGATGGATGTAAAATAAGAGTCGAAACTACATGTCAAACATTAGCCAGCTCCCCCAAAATGTTCAGGAAAGAATAGCCCGTTTACAACAACTTCAGAACACAATGCAGCAGCTCTTAGCTCAAAAGCAGAGACTCGAAGCGGAGCAGGCTGAAACCGAGAAGGCGATTAACACACTCAATGAGACACCAGACGGCGCCAAGGTATACAAATCCGTAGGCGCAGTCCTCGTAGAAAAAGAGAAGGCTCTTGTTGTTAAAGAGCTAACTGAACGCAAAGAATTTCTTGAAATGAGGGCAAAGGTTCTCGAGAAGCAAGAGGAAAAAACGAAGGAGAAACTTCAAGGTCTTCAAGAGACCCTCCAGAAAGAACTCGGTCTTCCACAACAAAACTAATTTTTGCCAAATATCCTGCTGAAACCTGATGGTTTTTTCACGGCAGCTTTCTTAATGGATTCGTCACCTATTTTAAGCGGTGAAGAATCGACCCCCAATTTGAAGAGCTTGTTAAGCACATCGATTGCGTTTGCTGAGCCAATATAATCGATACTCGTTAGTTTATTTGTTGGTATAAAGAGGCTGACATAAGTTATTCCTTTCTCGACACACTCCTCCATAAGACATGAGTCGAGCCCAGTAACTGCTCCCTCTCTTAGCTGTGGAATACCAAAACCACTGAGATCAATTTTGTTGCTATACCCTAGAACCTTTATCTCGGGAGAAGAAGCACTAAAAGGCAAACCATCAAGGGAATATATCTCCTTCACGCCTTTCTCCTTGAGCCATTTCAATAGCTCCTTTGCTATAGGCCAACAACTCTCAGCAGGAACTAAGCTTTCAGTAACGAGAAATATTAGACCATTCACATCGTCAAGGTAGATTCGGAACGACGGAGTCGGGACGCCATCGATGATCAAGGTCATAGGCGGTATATGAGGCGATCGAATACAAGCTATCTGCTTGAATCCCTTAGACCTCGATATGAACATCACAGCGGTGCTTCCTATGAAGCCAGCCCCAGCGAAACCTAAAACCGCTTTATAGTCACCTTTTTTCAGCGGCACTGTTTCGATTATCTCAACTTCAAGCATACTGAAACACAAGAATAGTAACTGGAGCAGAATTTAAGACTCCCTTTTAATACATGGAGGTATTGATCACAAAAACCGAAGGGAACCCGCTATGGATGTAGACTATTTAAAAAAACACCTAAAGGGAAACGTTACTATAATTTGCCATCACAATGCTGACCCCGATGCAATAGGTGCAGCCTTTGGTCTCCAGCGACTTATACAAATTTTAGATCCCAACGCTGTTACCGAGATACTTTACCCCGACAGTGCCAGCCAACTTTCCGATAAAATAATAACTCACTTGAAAATTGAAGCCTCTACTCAACCAAAAATAACTGATCCAAATACGAAAATAATTGTTGATGTTGGTAATCTTGTTCAAATTGAGAATCTAAAACCTCTTCTTTATGAAAAAAACTCGTCAAAAATATTCATCGATCATCACTCTAGAGATCCCGAAATAGCGAAAATAGCCTCTCTCTATATCCTCGACGAAAACGCAGTTGCGGCTAGTGAGATAGTCTTCGAGATATGGAATAATATCGGATTGGAACCAGATCCAGATGTGGCACAGGCGTTACTTGTTGGGATTGTCTTTGATTCAAAACATTTCTCGATTGGAACTCCAAGAGTCTTCAGAATTGTAGCTAGATTGTTAGAATTTGGCGCTTCTTTGAATGGGGTGAAAGAACTTCTGTCTTCTTCTATGGATCAGTCAGAGAAGCTTGCTCGATTAAAAGCAACTCAGAGGATGACGATTCATAGGCTCGATCAATGGATAATTGCCACGTCTGACCTCGGTTCTTTTCAATCATCCGCAGCTAGAAGTATTCTAAGTCTCGGTGCCGATGTAGTACTAATTGCGGGGAACGACAAGACTGAGTTACAAGCGAGTTTCCGTTCCACAGAAGAATTTTATCTAAATACAAAAATCCATTTAGGAGAAGATATAACCAAACCTCTTGCGGAGCAATTCAAAGGCGCTGGAGGCGGCCATCCAACAGCGGCTGGAGTAAATGCATTTGGTAAATCAGAAATGTTTCTATTGAAAGCAGTAGAGTTAATCAAGGAGAAACTCAAAGCGCGATCGCAAGCGAAACTTCTGTAAGTAAAAAAGATAGTCGAATAATAATCCGTTAGACAATTAGCTAAATTTAGGAAAGCTATGTTAAGGTGTAACTATTATATCTTAGGCGTAAGACTATCACAAAAAGGTCCAGAAGGGCATCTCTTTGGGCATAGTGGAAGTCGAGGACTTAACCTACACATATCCAAATATGTCAACCCCAGCCCTAAGAAATGTTAATCTTCGAATAGCAAAGGGTGAATTCGTTCTTCTCACTGGTCCAAGTGGTTGTGGTAAAACAACATTCTGTCGATGCCTCAATGGATTGATTCCGCATTTCTATAGCGGTGATATGAAAGGCACTGTAAGTATTGCCGGTCTATCCACAAAAGATCACCCAACATATCAATTAGCTAAATATGTTGGCCTCATTTTCCAAAATCCAGATAACCAGATATTTGCCTTAACCGTTGAGAAGGACATCGCGTTTGGTCTAGAAAATCTTGGTCAATCAAAAGAAAAAATGCGTAATGAAATCGATTGGTCTATCAAACTTGCGGGGATAACTAATCTAAAAGAAAGAGGTACACACGAACTCAGTGGAGGCCAAAAACAACGGCTAACAATCGCCTCGGTCCTCGCTATGCATCCCGAAGTCATCGTTATGGACGAACCAACCGCATTCCTCGATCCAGTGGGGGCCGAGAAGATATTCAAAGTACTCCACAATCTCAACAGGGAGCATGGAATTACCATAATCCTCATAGAACATAGAATGGATTTATCAGTCAAATACTGTACAAGAATAATTGTTTTTGATAATGGACGAATGGTCAATGACGGCTCTCCGAGAGACATTTTTACTGCCGACGAGACCCGCTTATTAGGCGTCGGTATACCTAGAATGGTCGAGCTGGGAAGAAGACTTCGCCAAAAGGGGTTTGAAATCAAAATACCATTAGATGCCGAAGAAGCATATCAAGAACTAACCCCATATCTAACCGAAAATAGTTCACAAAAAGTGAAAAATGATCTTCCCGACCTAGATGGCATAGTCGGCGAATATAATTACTCGCCAGTAATCCAACTCGAAGATGTATCATTCTCTTATTCAGCTGGTGTTGAGGCGCTTAGAAATGTTTCACTCACGGTAAACAAGGGAGAATATATTGCAATAATGGGGGAGAACGGAGCTGGAAAAACAACACTGGTTAAACACTTCAATGGTCTACTCAAACCAAAGAAAGGAAGAGTATTAATCGACTCTGAGGACATCGCCCAGAAAAGCATAGCGATGATGGCTCGAAAAGTTGGGCTAGTATTTCAGAATCCCGACGACCAATTGTTTGCTGAGGACGTTGAGGAGGAGATCGGCTTTGCGCTTCACAACTTTGGCTACGACGATAAAGTGATAAAGGATCGAGTGGAGTGGGCAGTAAACCTCCTCGACATTCAAAGATATTTAAAGTCAAGTCCTTTCATCCTGAGCGGGGGAGAAAGGAAACGCGTCGCCTTAGCATCAGTACTCGCTTGGAACCCAGAGGTACTCGTCCTTGATGAACCTACAGTAGGACAAGATTATGGCCAAAAAGAGCGACTTAAACACTTCTTAGTTCAACTCAGAACTCAGGGAAAAACGGTAGTTATTGTTACTCACGATGTTGAATTCGTGGCTATGAGTCAACCACGCATAGTTTTAATGGCTCAAGGCAGAATCGTCGCTGATGGTTCTTCAAAACGAATCATGACTGATAATAAAAGTCTTGAAATCTGCTCGGTAGCACCACCGGAGGTAACAAAACTGTTCACATTACTCTCTAAACATGGTTTTCCGAGTGATATTCTTGATGTGGATGAAGCTACCGATATACTAACACGAAGGATGCGAAAATGAGTCTACTCGAAGGTCTCAGGTTCACACGAGGAGATTCGCCTCTTCATAAACTTGACCCAAGAGTAAAGTTTCTTCTAACAATGGTACTTTTCACAATCTCCATCATGTTCTTTGACTTGATCCCTCTTCTCCTCGTCTTTATTCTACAGATCCCCCTTGTAATCTACGGGAAAATATTTAGAGAATGGTTGAAGACTCTGAAGGGAGGTATCTTTCTCGCGTTGATAATATTTTCAACAAACTTACTTAGTTTCTACCTCTTCAAAGGAATGCATCTAACAGGTGATATGGTGGAGTTCAGTCTAAGCCTCACACTACGTTTCCTTACACTTATCACGAGTTTCAGCCTGTTTTTCCTAACCACTTCCCCTGATAAGCTAAGCCTCGCTCTCGAAAAGGCTAATGTCCCATACGAGTTCAACTTTGCCTTTATAACCGCAATACGTTTTGTACCCGTTCTAGCTGAGGAAGCTCAGACAATAATGGATGCTCAAAGATCAAGAGGTCTTGAACTTGATAAAGGAGGATTTTTATCAAGAATTAGAAAATATATCCCTATTCTGCTTCCTCTGATAATTAACTCGATCCGGAGAAGTCTTGAACTCGCTGAGGCAATGGAGTCACGAGCATTTGGAGCAACCAAAGATCGCACAAATCTCTATGAATTAAAAATGATTAAATCGGATTATACCTCATTAATAATAATATTAACCATACTCTCAATTTCAATATATGCTAGATTTTTCCTTCCACCTTTCCCTAAATTGATAAGTGGAATACTATTTCCGGGATTATAATCCTTATAGTAATTTTAATAACATTTATATAATTACTAAATTGACTAACGTGGATACCAGTGGGTATCAATAATTACTATAAGGGAGTTTTTAGATGGAGCCTAGAAGAATACAGAAGGTAGGTTACTCAACACTCTCAGTCAGTATACCCATGAACTGGGCAAAAAAGATGAACATTAAAAAAGGCGACATCGTTTTTCTTAGCGAAGACAACGATGGTGCCCTCCGAATCGCGCCTGAACCAAGTAAAACAGAAGACGCCAGCATCTATGTCGTTAACGTAGATAAATGTGACAACACTACAATACTCGCTAGAGTAATCGTTGGAAACTATGTTCTTGGCCGTAACATAATCAAAGTCGAATCCTCACGACGTCTAATGAGAGAACAGATAGAGAGTATCAGGGGAGTAACCCAAAGGCTCCTAGGTATTGGAATAATAGAGGAAAGCGATAGACACCTACTCCTTCAGTGTAGCATCGACCCAAAAAACTTCCCGTTAGAAACTGTGGTCAAGCGTCTATTTGTTATAACTAGTATCATGTTCAAAGAAGCAATAGACAGCCTCATTGACAAGGACAAAGAGCTTGCAAAAGATGCGATAACACGTGAGTATGAAGCGGATACGATCTACTGGCTTTTATCCCGGCTCCTCTCTTCAGCTCAACAGAGTCGAGTCACATCGGAGGCAATCGGAGTATTAAACCCGATGGAAATAACGGAATACAACTTAATCGCCTGGTATCTCGAAATGATCGGAGACCGACTAAACTCGGTATGTACCAATATTCTAAAGATTGAAGATCATAAGAAGGAATCTGATGCAGAGCTTCTCGAACGTTTAGGTCAGCTCGCGTTAGTTAGCTTTACTATGTTTGACAAAGCAATGAAAAGCATCGTTGAACGGGATATCACCCTCGCTAGTGACGCTGTTGACCTCTACGAGGTAGTCGAGCAAGAAGAGAATAAACTCCTAAACGAATTCCAGAGAACTAACTCCGAGCTATCCAACCGTTTCAACATGATCGCATGGGAATTCAAGATCATTGCAGAGCACAGCTCAGCTATCGCCGAAATTTCTATAGATATTATCCTACAGAAAGAAAACGATATTTGCAAAATAGAGGAACCAACGAAAAACGAGAAATGATTCTTCTCGCCTCATTTTTTGTGAAAATAAACTCGACACTTTAATAAATCAATCGACAATATAATTCTTTTCTTCAACTAAAAACTTAGTATATACTATACCTTGATAAGTACTTGATTATTTATAGAGATAAATAATAAAAGAATATACAGGAAATCATTTGTCAATTTCTATATTTAATATAATTAAGAGTATTTTTTAGACAGTAAAAATATTTAAACATTTTTTCCAGCTAGATTTAGAAATTATGAATGGCCTTGAAACAGATCGGTTATAATCATTATTTGACCATTCTGATAAATAGGTTTAATAGAGCCTTTTTTTAGTCTATAGACAATTCCGGAAAAGGATGATCATCCATGGTACGTTACAAACAGACGAGTGAGATACTCAAACTGATGCGCGATAAAGTGCACATCAGGAATATAGGAATTATCGCTCATATTGATCACGGTAAGACGACGATGAGTGACAGCCTCCTAGCGGCAGCTGGGCTAATGGCTCCTGACAGAGCTGGTGAGGCTCGCGCCCTCGACTATCTTGAAGAGGAACAGGCAAGAGGTATCACCATTAAAACAGCTAACATAAGTCTGTTGTACGAGGATGAAAAAGGTCAACCTTACGTCATCAATCTCATAGATACTCCTGGTCACGTTGATTTCAGTGGAAAAGTCACCCGCGCAATGAGGGCGTTAGACGGATGTATATTATTGGTAGATGCTGTCGAAGAATTTCAGATCATGACAGAAGTCCGGCTAAGACTTGCACTCGATGAAATGGTGAAACCCGTCCTCTATGTCAATAAATTTGACAGACTAATAAAAGAATTAAAGATGGACGCAGACATGGTTCAGGCTAAGATTCTACGTATTATCAGTCAGTTTAACACAATAGTTCAAACTTTTGGCTCAGACGAGGTCAAGAACGATTGGGTAATTAATGCTGGCGCGGGCCAGGTTTGCTTCGGCTCAGCTCTTGACCGTTGGGGTTTTACTCTCCCGATGCTTCAAAAGAAAGGCATAACATTCAAACAACTAGTTCAGATGTATCAGGAAGGAAAACTAGAGGAGATTCAGGAGAAGCTTCCCCTTGCCGAAGCTATGTTAGGTATGGTCATTCAACATCTACCTAACCCGATAGAGTCTCAACCTCGTAGGCTTAGAACTATTTGGAAGGGAGAGCCAGACAGCGCGATGGGTAAGGCTATGTACTCCCTCGACTCAGAAGGTCCAACAGTTGTCGGTATCACTAATATAGTAATTGACCCTCAGGCAGGGGTAGTTAGTACAGGGCGAGTCTTCTCAGGAACCCTTAGAAAGGGACAGGATTTCCACCTCGTTAACGCTAAGAAGGATCTGAAGGCACAGCAGGTTAGTATCTACATGGGTCAGTATCGAGAGATAGTGGACGAGATCCCCGCAGGTAACATCGTGGCCCTTCTTGGAATTGGTGAGGGAAGAGCTGGTGAAACTCTCGTCGACGCTTCTCTGAAGAACGATGCAATCGGATTTGAGTCAATCAAATACGCATCTGACCCGGTTCTCACCATTGCAGTTGAACCTAAGAAGCCCACCGACTTACCCCGACTTATCGATGCCATGCAGAAGATGAGCATCCAAGACCCAAACCTAGTCACCACAATCAACCAAGAGACGGGCGAATATCTCCTCGCGGGAATGGGCGAGCTACATCTCGAGATCGCATTGAAAGATCTAAAACGCGAGTACAACTTAGAAGTCACAGAGAGCGAACCTACAGTCGTATACAGGGAAGCAATTAGAGATAGTGTAGGCCCATTTATGGGAAAGAGCCCGAACAAGCACAACAGGGTTTACTTCAAATTTGCCCCCCTCGATACAAAGATTATCGAACTCATCAGAAATGGTGAAATCAGTGTAATTACAAGTCAGAGAAAAATGGAAGAGGTACTTGTCGAGAAAGCTGGTTGGACAACTAAACAAGCGCGACAAGTCTTCGCCATCAACGAGAACGCAAATATGATGATCGATACAACCGTAGGTATCCAGGGGATTCGCGAAGTTAAGGAGCACATCTCCGGCGGGTTCACCTGGGCTTTACAACAAGGTCCACTAGCAGGTGAGATAGTCCGCGGACTCATGGTCGAAATGGAGGATGTCGCGCTCCACGAGGATCCAGTCCATAGAGGCCCAGCTCAAATGATGCCCGCTGTCAGAGGAGCAATGTACGCAGGCATGCTTTCAGCGCGCCCTACCCTCCTTGAGCCCATATACAAAATACAGGTTCGCGTCCCAGCCCAATGGCTCGGCAACGTTACAGGCCTTCTTAGCAGAAAGAGGGGTAGAGTCAACGATATGGAACAACAGGGAGCCATAACGGTCGTGACAGGTTTCGTCCCTGTTAGTGAAACCATCGGTTTTAGTGCAGATATGAGAGCCGCTACTAGTGGAAGCGCCTTTTGGCAAAGTACCTTTGATCACTGGGCGTCTGTACCTGATAGCTTGCTGCTAGAAGTCGTAAAGAAGATCAGAACAAGGAAGGGCATGACACCTGAACCACCCACGGCAAGCGAATGGATCGTAAAGGAGTAAAACCAACTCCAACTCTTTTTTAACTAAACCACTTATATTACACTTAAGGTATCAGAATTGAGATTCCATCTCCAAGAACAGCTGATTCGCAACGGTGGAGATGCCTATTGCGAACTTCGTTCAAATGCTCTTCAGATACTTAGTGTAGCCTTGGATACCGTTGACCCAAAGGTAGCCATCCAAAATAAGATTCGAATTGATCGTGAATTTCTTTCAGCGGGCGAGTGGTCTTGTGAACTCGCTTCTTTAAAAAGAATTTTGGTAATCGGCGGTGGAAAAGCAGGAGGCGCTATGGCTGAAGCTGTTGAAAGCCTCCTGGGTGAAAGAGTTACAGCTGGTATAGTTAACATACTCAAAGGGACCGAAGCGAAGTATACTCTTAAGAAGATACGGCTTCTTGGAACTTCACATCCCGTACCAGACAGATGCGGTGCCAACGGAGTAGAGGAGATGCTCAACCTCGTTGCAAATGCATCTAAGGACGATCTCATAATTGTATTGATATCCGGCGGTGGCTCAGCCATCATGCCTTGCCCGGCAGATGGCATATCCTTAGAAGATATACAAACCATCACTAGCAAACTTCTAAAAAAGGGTGCCACCATTAATGATCTAAACGCAGTCCGAAAACACCTCGATGTCTTCAAAGGTGGTCAACTCGCAAAAAGATGTGGGTCGGCTCGTATTCTCAGCATTATTTTATCGGATGTCGTTGAGGACCCATTAGACATCATAGCTTCGGGACCAACCTCTCCAGACTCTTCAACCTGGTTCGACGCTATAGATGTGCTAAAAAAATATGATGTCTGGGAAAACTCACCTAGATCGGTGAGAAACAGGCTTGAAAAAGGTATTAGAGGTGAAATAGAAGAAACACCTAAAGTGGGCGACCCTGTATTCGAGAAAGTTTTCAACTTTATTGTGGCGAACAACTCCGGAGCTTGTGAAGCAGCTGTCACTGAAGCTACGAGGTTAGGTTATAATGGATTGATCCTTTCAACCATGATAGAAGGAGAAGCAAGACACGTAGGCTCAGTCTATGCAGGAATCGCACGAGAGGTTTCTTCTAGTGGGAGACCCGTAAAAACTCCTGCAGCGCTCGTACTGGGTGGTGAGACAACTGTTGAGGTACGTGGGAGTGGACGAGGTGGCAGAAACCAGGAGGTAGCGATAAGTGTTGCCCAAAAGATATCCGGTCTAAACTGCGTTGTAGCCTGCCTAGCTACTGATGGGGTTGATGGTCCAACCGATGCTGCGGGTGCAATAGTTGATGGAAATACCTTAAAAAGAGCTCAAGCAGCTAACCTCTCAATAGATTTCTACCTAAAGGAAAATGACTCCTATAGTTTCTTCAACCATTTAGGTGACTTGATCGTCACAGGGCCAACAGGAACAAATGTGAATGACCTAACACTTATCTTAATTGGAGCGATTTGATCTGGCTACACGCTGGTTATCTAGAAAAGAAGCACTTGAAAAAATTAATGTACTCCTTAGAGATGCCGAGGAACGTGTAGATCTCATCATAGTCGAGGGCGTGAGAGATGTAGAAGCATTAAGAGCATTAAGATATGAAAACAGGATTGAGATACGTGGCCATATAGGAGCGTCCGATCACGACCTGGCACGCAGAATCGCGAGAAAGGGAAATAAAGTTCTCGTTTTAATGGATTTCGATGAGAAAGGAACCAAAATTGCAGAACGAATCTCATTTCTCCTTGAGTCAGAGGGAGTCATAGTAGAACGCGAACTGAGACGCAAATTCAACCAGATGATGGGGGTCCTTGGGGTAAAAACAATAGAGTCATTAGATGATCTTGCCGAAAAAGAATATTCTGAAAAAAGTAATAATATTTTCGATAAACCGCAAAGTAGTTAATAAGAATTGAAATCTTTTTTATGAGTTAAATTTTTTGTTAGTGTTAATCTACTTGATTTTAATTTTTACCACTTAATTTAGATTTGAGACTTGTTATTTAGCCATAATCTTGAAGCTACGTTATCTATAAGGCGTAAAACATTTATAAGTCTAAAAACCTCTAAAAAAGGTTCTTTTACCCCTTATGGATAGTGATAATATCTATAAATCATTTCTTATGGTTATCTTTTGCTTAGGTTGGCTATATTTCACATCCATCTTCGCACTTATTCGTGAGAGGTTTATTATTTAGTTCGTTATCTACAGTGATGTGAATATTTTGATGCGGATAATTGTGCTCTTCGATTCGTGGTCTAAAGCGGATGCGAAAGATCTCTGGGAGGAGATGCTTCGGAAAAGTCTTGGCAGCGACTACTTTAAGCATGAGATAATTTACGTTGAAAATCAAGCAGGTGCTTTCAATTGGTCCACAGAGTTAAAAGATAATGTGAAGGAAGCCTTTGGCGATCCAGATTTTATTAAAGGCGTGATTAAAGACGCAGATATCGTATTAAGCGGTTTTGCCCCTATGACTGCTTCGGTGATGGATGCCGATCATAAACTCAAGCTAATAGGTATAGCCAGAGGTGGTCCAGTGAATGTTGACGTGAAAGCCGCTACGAAGAAGAAGATTTTGGTAGTTGGTACTGTCGGAAGAAATGCGGAGTCGGTCGCAGATCATACCCTTGGGTTCATCCTATCAGAGAGCCGAAATATCGCTCGTCATAACATGGCTGTCAAGACCGGCCTCTACTTCGAGGAAGCAGCAAAAGGTAATCGGGGAAAGTATCTCGACAGAAATAATTTTCAGGAGCTCGAAGGAAAGACCCTCGGCCTCATAGGCTTTGGTGAGGTTGGACAAAGAGTCGCGAAGCGAGCTAAAGCATTCGGAATGACTGTGATTGTATATGATCCATACATATCTGAGACAGCGCTGAAGACTGAAGGTTGCCTTAAAATTGAGTTAGCGGAGCTACTAAAGTTATCCGATTTTGTGTCTATTCATGCGAAACTAACCCAAGATTCCACTCATATGATTAATGATAAGAGGCTAGCCCTCATGAAACCATCAGCCGTTATTATAAACACTGCTAGAGGCGAGATTATTGATGAAAAGGCTCTTTTTCAAGCTTTGAAGACCGGAAAACTTGCCAGTGCGGCATTAGATGTATTTGAAGAAGATCCAATCCAATCAGAAAACCCTTTAATCAATCTTGATAATGTTACTGTAACTCCACATACAGCAGGTCGATCCCCCGAAGTAGAGCGGAGGGGTTATCAACAAGTTGTTGAGGCGGTTAGTCATTATCTTCGGGGGGAAGAGATGCGACACAGTCAGTTAGCGAACCCTGCGGTCTTGGAGTGATAATATTTTGAACAGGGAGCTCCTGCTCTCTCTCGATGCTGGCTCAGGCGGAGCTAAATGCTTCCTAGTTGATAATGAGGGTAAGATTATTGCTTCATCTAGCGAGGAATGGCTGAGAAACAATTGGAATACTGAGGTTGGTTGGTCAGCATTCAGAGCCGCATTAAGATATCTCTTAGATAAGAATCGGGTGAATCCCAGAGACATTGTTGGGATAACAACTACAAGCATGAGAGAAGAGTTTGTAATGCTCGACGATGAAGGTAAAGAGATAAGATACACGATTGATCCTAACATTTATGCCCATGGTAACAACCTCAATAACAAACATGGTTCGAAAATTTACAGGATATCCGGACGCTGGCCAGTTCCCGGATGGATAGCCGCTGCAAAATTAGCTTGGATCAGAGATAAGAAACCGGATATCTTTAAGAAAATTAAAACTTTTCTAATGATAAGCGATTGGTTAGCATACGCTCTAGGCGCTGATCCTTACACAGAAGCTTCCAGTGCATGTGAAACGGGTCTCTTCGACGTCTCTACGATTAAATGGTCTTTAGAGATTATCGAGGATTTAAATTTACCAATCGATATCTTCCAAGAAGTTAAGGAAAATAGTGTTCTTGCAGGTGTAGTTTCTTCTTCCACGGCATCGGAGACAGGACTGAAAGCGGGGACGCCTATATTCGTCGGTGGCGCTGATACTCAGTGTGGATTGTTAGGCGTAGGAGCGATCGAAGAAAGACATGTAACAGCTGTTTGTGGTACAACTACACCTGTCCAAATGATTACAAACAAACCAGTCTTCGATTTAAAGAAACGTACATGGACAAACAACCACATCCTTAAGAGTAAATGGATAGTCGAAAGTAACGCCGGTAAAACTGGTTGGGTTTATCGATGGTTTAGAGACCAGATGATGACAGAAGAAAGATCCAAGTTTACCTACGAAAATGTGAATCTTCTAGCTGAAACTACAACACCTGGATCAAATGGTCTTCGCGCCTATTTAGGGCCTCGAATCTTCAATTCTGGACCTCCATATTGGTCGGGTGATAGGTTAAGCGACGTAAAAATACCTTCGGCAATAATCGGTTCAGCAACTTTCAGTAAAGGTGATCTAGCGAGAGCAATAATCGAAGCGAACTGCTACGCTATCAGAGCTAACCTTGAGCAACTCGTCGAGATAACTGGCATTAAACCTGAAGCCCTCAGAGTCTGTGGTGGTAGTTCTAAGTCGTTATTATGGATGCATATACAATCCGACGTCCTCAATTTACCTTTGATTCTTCCACGTGAAAAAGATGCTACGGCAGTAGGTGCAGCAACCCTTGCTGCCACGGGAGCTGGCCTCTATACTTCTATGGGTGACGCTATTAAAGCCATGATAAAATATGATCCTCTGATCGAACCAAACCAGGATAGAGCTTGCGTCTACGAACAACTATATAGAGATTGGAGAGATACAAGGCGACGTCTTTCAAGAACCTTTTAAACCGATAACCGAAGATTAATTAATTAACATGAGCAACGTTGAGGCAGATCTCAGGGAACGACTCTCTAAGATAGGTCGGAAGATATTCGCTGAGGGCCTGACCCACAGCGTATCCGGGAACATAAGCGCCAGAGTCCCGGGCACAAATAAGTGTAT
>CAZIAF010000023.1:0-18375 GCA_964537625.1 uncultured Candidatus Bathyarchaeia archaeon | reverse complement strand
TTTTTTAACGTAGCTCCTCAGGTACAAATTCTCCATGATTTATTATTAATCTCTCGTCTAAATAGAGACAACAGTTCAGCATACAGTGTCCAAGGTGGGCATGGGACATATTTCTTCCACGGAAGTTAACATCGTTATTACTCCCGATCTCGATCTGAACGTTCCCATAATATGCTTCAGCATCTGCAGATGAGGAGCCCGGCTCGGGGAATTGTAGCGCTTGAGCTGCCCAAAGTGCTCGCCGGTCGGTACCCCACCCCATGTGCCCAGCCATAAAGGCGCTATCCTCATGGAAAGACTCTAGATGTTTTCGTAGAAGGAAAGCGTCTACCCCACCTTGGATATTAGATACACGTCCATTACGGAAGGTTACCTTTACCGGGCTCTCCACGTAACGTGCAAGATAGAACATCTGGTCACCTACGTCAAGAACCATGGTACCTTCTAAACTTCCTTCCAGTTCAGCGGTCTCAACCATACCTGCCCCCCAAAAGTCCAAGTGCCTGGGTTCATCTGCTAAACCATAGTGAGCTAAAACCGGTCTTTCTCCACGCTCCATGGTTAAGTCGGTGCCTGCATCTGAGGTGATATGTATTTTATTGGCTTTACGCATCAAGGCAGCTCCAGCCTTTGTACGACGTACCACCTCTAAGTCACCTTTCAAACGTTCCATAGCCTGAAGTGGCGATACAACCATGAGAGCTCGAGCACCGCTATCAAGCGCTGTACGCATCTCTTCAGAGTAATGCAATGTATGAGTTGAGCTATATACTATCAAATCGGCCTCACGAAAAGCGGATCCCCATGATTTCTTTGGCAGCGAACCACTATGCGGTAGAGTAATTTTATAGGTTTCTGCGCCTAAATCTGTGGCTGCACATACACAGGCATCTGCATAAACTGGGTTGAAGGCCGTATCAGTTACGACGAGAATTAGCTCACCGGCCTTTACTTTACTCAACCTAAGCTGATGTTTAAACAACCCGATAAGCTCGGGAACAACCGATGAATTCATGGATATTCTCCTGTTAGCCACAAGATACACCTCTGACTATCCAGTTATCTCACAAGGTTAGCCAATAAATAAATTAGCTCCCCGACGTTAGTCATTTTTATTTACTTTAGAATGCAATTTGCTTTGCTTTTATGGGGAGCCAACAGATTAAGCTATTCAGACTTCCACCAATGACACTATTTTTTTTATGGATTTTAAATCTTCAGAATTTCTTATTAACAGGGGAAGATGATGTAATAGAACATCTGGGCTGCGCTTTGGTTTAAAAAATTAGGCTTGGATTAGCTTAATCCTAATATAGCTATTAAATCGATTCTAATTAGATGAAAATTCAAATAATTGGTTTAGGAAATGTTGGGAAAAGCCTTCTAGATTTAATGATAAAAGAAGAAGATGCTCTTAGATGCCTCGGGCTTAATCTAGAAGTTGTTTCAATTTCAGATTCAAATGGCACAGTAATAGATGAAAATGGCCTTGAAATTAAAACAATATTAGCTAAAAAGAAAAAGAAATGGGTCGAATCTAAAAATTATCATCAAGACTACAGTGGTTTAGATGCTATTAAGAATGTAAAAAGCGATCTTGTAGTTGAATTAACACCTTCTACGGGTAATGGACAGCCGGGTTTATCCCATATTGAAGCTGCTTTACAATTAGGAAAAAACGTTGTAACCGCCAATAAAGGCCCGTTGGTGGTAGCATATGATGATCTTATTGAATTATCGAAGAGAAAAAATGTTAAACTCCTCTACGAGGCAACGGTTTCGGCTCAACTTCCAATCTTTTGTTTATTGGACTCTTGCTTTATTATCGATAAAGTTGAAAAAATTGAGGGCATTTTCAATGCCACCACTAATTTCATCATAGGAGAAGTTGAATCGGGAAAAAACTTCGAAGAAGCGCTCGATTACGCCATTAAGGCGGGTTGGGCTGAAACAAATTATTCCGATGACGTTGATGGAATAGATTCAGCTAGAAAGCTAGTAATCCTCGCTAATACAATCTATGGAAGTCATTCAAAACTAAATGACGTAAAGATAAAGGGAATTCGAAACATAGAATCGATTGTTAATGAAGCGAGGAATTTGAATAAGATTGTCAAACTTCTATGCGAGTTACACCGTTCAGATAAGGGGATAGAGATGACAGTATCACCTAAAATGATCTCGTTGGACGATCCATTTTCAACTATAAAAAAGGGTAATATGGGAATTAGATATTCATTCAAAAACTCGCAGGAGATATTCGTGTCGGCTCAATTCACTAGTCCAACACAAACCGCTTATGCGGTGCTCAATGACATAATTAAAACTGACCACTGACCTTTTTTCGAAGCCAAGTTTTATCTCTTCCCGATAAGGGAATACCGTGATCTAAATGTCATTTGATATGTATAGTGTTCTGAAGGACATCATGAGTGCTCCTGCTGTTACTGGGTTCGAAGAGCAGCGGAGGAGAAGAATAATTGATCAGTACTCAAAGTACTGTGACTCAGTTAGTGTTGATATAATCGGTAACGTTATAGGAACAATAGGCTCTGGCGAGAAAGCCGTTATGCTCGCCGGGCACTACGACCAAATTGGCTTCATGATTAAACATGTTGATAAAGATGGTTTCGCGAGCTTCGACCAAGTTGGCGGGTGGGACCCAAGAGTAGCATATGGAAGAAGAGTCAAGATATGGGTGGGAGACGGAAAGGATGACTTCCTAATTGGGGTCATTGGAACAAAAGCGGCTCACCTTACAGATCAAAGCGAGAGAGACAAAGTCGTGCAACTTAAGGATATGAAGATTGACTTTGGCGCAACCAACGAAGAGGAAGCGAAAACGATGGGAGTAAAGGTTGGCTGCGTGTGTACTCCAGATACAACTGTTGAATACCTCGGAAAAAATGGATCAGATATGATCATCGGTCCCGCATTCGATGATGTCTGCGCCGTTGCAGCACATATTGGGGCACTTGATATACTTTCAAAAGCTCCACCAAATAACCTGAAAGTCTACGCTGTCGCGACAACGCAGGAGGAGATTGGCATGAGAGGTGCATCAGTTTCAGCCTATAATATACGCCCCTGGTGTGCGATTGCCTCAGATGTTATACACGCAGTTGCGCCAGGCGTTGAGCCAAACAGGGTGAGTGATACTCGTATTGGAAAGGGACCGGTAATAGGTATAGGGGCGAACTTTACGCGGACACTCTGGGAAATCATGGAGACAGAAGCCACCGTTAAGGGCATACCATTCCAGAGAGTGGGAGTACCTGCAGGAAGTGGAACTGACGCTTGGGCCATTCAGGTCACAAGAGGCGGAACAATAACAGGGCTAGTATCTATACCTAATCGATATATGCACAGCCCAAATGAAGTAATAAGTCTCAGTGACCTCACAAACGCAGGAAAATTAATAGCATCCACGATCAAGAGACTTGAAGAAAGCGACCTTACGCATACCGTAGAAGTTTATCGGAAGAAATAAGCTAGTATGTGCGCGCATTTATCCAAGGGGTTAAAAAAAATTTAAAAACCGTTTTCGTTAATCACCATAACGTCTTCGTAGAGGAGGGGATAACCTTACCATCAGAAGCATACGCTCGAAGATGTCAACCCACTCTGACATCTCCTTTTCAAGTGCTTTCGGGCTAAGAACTCCCTCGTCTATTCCTCTTCCTATCTCCCTAGCTGCCTTTGACCTGTAAACATGAAGAAGCCTCTCACCGAATCGACCTAGCTCCCAGAAATCCTCAGTAAGGAAGACAATTATGGGAACCCTTAAACCTCCAACTATTCGAAGCTCATCTTGAAGTTCTTTTGAGGTCTCTCTCTCGATGAATCTCAGGTTAACTTTGATTCCTGCAGCCTCAGCTATCTTCTTCAGCATAGGTGCCTGACGAGAGCAGTCACCACACCAATTACCTGCATATACAAGAACATTGAGCTCACGATTATAATTTTGCAAATGGGTCTTCTGCTCAGTGGTTAGCTCAGGCGTCCTTTCAGCCCTATCCCTCCATTGAGATATTTCCTCGGGTTTACCAAGATTGATGAAAGAGTCATAATCATACGCTAAACTAAAATGTCTCTTCCAGAAATCACTCCTCTTATCGTAATAACCAGAAGTATCTGTCACAGCAACACGCCCTTGTTTTTACAACAAACCTTGAATTACTATATTTAAACAATCCTAAATTACCACAGATTTTTCATATAACTAAGAGAGTACTATGATTGAGAACAAATGCACGTCAATATTAAAGATGTAGACTGTAAAAGAATAGCCCCTGGCGTCGATGAAAGGGTCTTACTCAGAAGGGATCAAACAACTCCAGGGGGGCTCGAAGTAAAACATCATACTCTCACCGAAGGAGAAGTTGTGTTCGACGAACAGAGTGTTGAGTACCAGCATTACATAGTCTCAGGATGCGCTCGCATGGGTGGTAGATTCGTTCATGGGGAAACCACAATATTCGTCCCAGGTAACTCCAGATTCGGAGAAAAACATAGGCATGTAATTTCTCATGCGGGGGAGAGTGAACTCAGAATAGTTACTGCCTCATACAAAATACCCCGTTTAAACTTCCGATGGGCAAAAACTCGGAGCAGGAACTTGTACCAAGCGCCAATAAGCATCGGTGACATCAACAACCAGCAACTAATAACTGAGGAGGAACACGCCATCATGGGAGCGCTCAGAATGCATGCGCTGGATATTCAGACACATCCTCCGCTAATGGTTAATCCTGAGCACAAAAATCCAGAAGAGATAATGTACTTCCTCCGTGGAGTTGGAGAAGCTGTTTGCGGCGAAGAGAGATATAAGGTTGAGCCAGGCTCTCTCGTCTACTCACGAGAGGGCGATGTCCATGGAGTATACAACACAAGCGATAAACTACCACTACAATACTTCGTCCTAGAATTCATCGAACATGATAAAATGTGGACTGAGAGAGGATATCACAGTTAAGACAAATGTTATTTCACCCTCCACCTACGTTTTCAATCAATAAACCTGGTAATGCTGTTTCTACTTAGTTCATATATTGAAAATAGAAATAAGATCAACACACCTAATCCAGTTACTTTTAACCCCCAACCAACATCGGTGAACACACCAATTGATATTCCTTCACCAAGACTCATGAAGAAAAACACTATTCCGACAATGTACAATACAAATATAGAAAAATGTGCCCAATTTTTCTTATATTTGAAAATCGATAGGAAAGCACTCAGTGCCATTATAAACCCAGCTACATTGATTCCAATAGATACGAACCAAGTTTGCTCCACCAATATTTCATCTTTATAAACTGAACCAAAAAGGGGGGTTAACTCTACTCTTGAGTGATAATAAGCTTCACCAAGCTTTGTAACAGGATTAATTTTTGAATAAGAGTCATAACTAACAGTTAACCATGGACCAAAAAGTCCAATAATCATTATTATAGCAACTATGAAACCCGCAAAATTAATTCGACTAAGTAGGTTGAATTTCAGCAACTAAGCATCCTACCTAAAGATGATCGGCAGATATTATGAGGATTTTGATTCACTTTTCTTATTTTATCCCCCTTTGTTTTAATAGCTCTAATTAAACATTATTAAATGTTAAAAACAGAAAAAAACATTCTAAATATCTAATTTTGGGAAGTATTTGCTAAGTTAAACATTAGTATCGTTAAGTGGATCTAATTTCTTGTTTGATGAAGACGACATAGGATACTATGAAGATCAATATCATCCCAGCAACTAATGCAGTAATATGCGGCCATATCAATAACAGGCTCTCTTCTAATGACAATGGATTAGGTATCATCCTCAGTATTGTCTGATACGAAACTGGGCCTAATACTCTCATAGTAGGCTCCATAATTACATTTGATGCCGTGGTGTAGATTTCTGAAGGAGAGAGATAAAGTAATAATTGAATATTTCCTCCCACTCCTTGAATGAAGGCAATGACCATATAGTAAAAAATAGTGAAAAATAGCCAAGTTGCTATTGAGGCAAGTGCAGACGTACCTTCCCGCTTAAAGACAATAGAAAAGAGCAAACCTAATCCTATCCAAAATGAGAGGTATACACCACTAAGTAATAGAAAAGCGAGTAATCGATAAACTTCTTCAATGGTTGGAAGAGCACCTAAGGCCGCTACTCCTATTCCGGTTATAATAATTATCACCGTTGATAATATCAAAAAAATAGTTGCACTGGTAGCTGCATATTTCCCAATTAGTAAAGAATCTTTGTGAATTGGTTGCGATATGATAATGCCGGCTGTACCTTGGGAGGTCTCCCGGTTTACGGCGTCAAATACCAACATTAACCCAATTATTGGGCCGAAAAAGGCCATAAAACCGAGAAATGAGGGAACTAATCCTTGTTGAGTTGTAAATAGCCGAAGGAAGACGTTGGCTCCTTCGGTTCGACTCAACTCTTTCCATATACCCATAACCGAGGAATATGCCATTGAAATTGAAATGATGTACACTAGAATAGAGATTATTACTATTCTTTGGCTTGTAAGATGATCTGCTAATTCTTTTTTGAAAACAACAAATGATCCAGTCAATCTTATGTCTCCTCCGAGTACTTTCTATAGATCTCTAAGATCGAGTTCTCTCTGAGATTGATCTTGGTTAATGAAGCACCACTTCTTATTAGATTCTCAGCGATAATTGGTCTGATATCTTTCGTACAGTTTATAACAAGTACATCTCCATTGCGTTGAACATTTTTCACGGATTCCACGGTTTCTAAATTTTGAATAATTTTCTCTGTTAATCCATTTGCCTCAACGTCAATAATCCAATTTCTTCCCTCAGCTTCCAATAATTTAACTGTCCCTTTTTTTCTCAACTTACCTTTTGACATTATTCCAATACTTGTACACGTTTCTTGAACTTGTTGCATGCTATGTGAGGATAACAATATTGTTATGCCATCCTCACGATTAAATCTCCGAAAAAGCCCTAAGATATCCTCTATTCCCCTAGGATCTATGCCTTGTGTAGGTTCATCTAGAATAACTAACTCAGGTTTCTTCAAGAAAGCCTGAGCGATTCCAAGTCTTTGTTTCATTCCCCTTGAAAATTTGCTTACTTTTTGATCTTTTTGCTTGTGTAAACCAACTTCACTTAAAGCTTCATCTATTAATTTTTCAGCTTTACTTCCGGTTAGATTGTTTAGATTTGCGATGTACCGGAGATTGCTTCCAGCTGTGATGTTCTCATAGAATCCAAAACGTTCTGGGAGATATCCACATGCCTTTTTAACATCGAGTGGTTTCATTACCGGATCAACACCAAAAACACGACAACTCCCCGAGGAAGGCTCAGTTAAGCCAAGCAACATCAGTATAATGGTTGTTTTTCCAGCGCCGTTAGGACCTAAAAACCCGAATAGTTCACCCTTATCAATCGAAAAATTTAGGTCTGTAACAGCTGAGAAAGAGCCGTATTTTTTACTTAAACCCTTCGCATTAATAACACATGCGTTTTCATTTCTCATCTTCTACCCAACCGCCAGTAGATTAGCATCAAAGCTAGAACAAGAACTAAAATTATTCCAATTCCAACAAATCCCCATTCAACAGATCCTTTTACAGTTACTCTATAGTTTAGATTTTTATAGATTCCGACTTCATTTACACTAGAATAAATTGCTATGCCATAGTCGCCAGGAATTGCATCTTTTGGAGCCGTAATAACTGCTCTAACTTCTCGGAAGGAGGATGCTGTAAGCTGAGGGATATTAGATACATCAAATTTGATATCCCATCCTTCTGGCTTATCTGAAAACACAATAACATCGTTTAATTGGGCCGTGCCTGTGTTGTTGACATAAAAGCTGAAAGGTTGAGGAGTACCTTGAGGAAGGTCAAAACTTAACAAATCGTTTGAAGGCTTGAGGGTAAGATCGTATTTTCCTATAATAAAGACAGTTAAAGAAACCGTTTCTTTGAACTCTTCAGCCTGGGCGACTACATCAATTTTATATGTGCCAGGAGTAACACTTGCTGGCGAACTAATTTTTGCTACTATAACTTGATTCTCTGAGGGGGCAAATTCTAGTGACCTGATAGCTACTGTCTCATAAGATGGGGTAAAAGTCAGAATCCAGCCTTGGGGATAATTTGCAGTGAAAAAAATTAGTTCTTTATATGTATTTTTATTTATAACATTTAATCTGAACTCAACTGATGTACCGGAGGCAGCTTCTATTGAAGGTAATAGAGAACTGAGAGTGATGCCTGATTGAACAACAGTAAAAGGTAATCCGACTTTAATAGATAAGGAATCTAGTAAAACACTCTCTTTACTATATGCATTGATTTTAAAAGTATAGACACCCACTTTTTCACCAGCTGGAGGAGTAATCTCAAAATCTAGTTCCCTATTTTCACCAGCCTCTAGATACACTGATTTGATAATTAATGCACCAGACTTTAGGCTAGTCTCCCAACCTACTGGTGAAAGAACTGTTAAGTTGAATGTATCTCCATCTGCACCTAAATTCTGTATTTTTATTTTAAAAATAGATTTTTGAGCAACTTTCAGTTCAACACTCGGGAAAGGGGTGCTTAATTTCACTCGTTGATCTAGCCCTTCAGCATACGTTAGGCTTTGTGTGAGAAGGATCAGCAAGATGAGTGCAACATAACTTTTACGAAGCATGTGACTTCAACTTATCCAACTGAGACTAGTACATAGTTAAAAGTTATTCCTAAAAACACTGAAAATTTCAGAGAAATGAGGAGATCAATAGCCTTTTCCATATCAATGTTCATTATGAACAAAATGAAAAAACAGTCAGCAAAACTTCTCGAAAAAATAAAGTGGGAAGAGCACATCATCAACGCGGGATCGTCAACAGATTCCTCTTTAACGATAGGAAGAATTGGGAAAAATCGTCCAACGGCACTCATTGTTGCAGGCATCCATGGTGATGAACAGCCATGGTCTGGATTAGCAATAAGAAAAATGTTAGAAATTGTGAGAGAATCAGAATTAATCGGATCCATCAACGTTATACCAATGGCTAATCCATACGCAACAGATAATGATTCAAGAGTGTCACCCATCGACAATCTCGATCTAAACCGAGTCTTTCCGGGGGATAAGAATGGCTCACATAGTGAAAGAATAGCATCGAGTATAGTTAGTGAGGTCATGAATGAAGTAGATGTTGTGATTGATCTTCATGGGGGAGGAAGCTGGTGTGTCAATTCCTTTAGTTTTGAATTCCAAGGATCAGAGTCACTAGCACAAGCTTTCGAAGCTCCGTTTATTGTAGAAGGCATAGATAGGCCTAATACGCTCACCGGTTATGCGAGAAATCAAGGCGCGCTAGTAACAGCAGTAGAGATGGGGGGCAGATGTAAAGAAGAAGAATATTGGGTAAATAAAATTGCTAAAGGTCTTCAAAGATGTCTTGGCATTACAGGAGTTATAAAGAACAAAAATGAATCGAGTGTAGGAAAGTCAATATCGGTTGGGAAAACTTCCGTATTAAGACCCTCACGAGGGGGAGTATTTTATCCAAAACTAAAATCGGGAGATGTAGGGAAAGTAGTTGTAAAAGGAACGGTTTTAGGTCATCTATTTGATTCGACATCATTTGAAATAATTGAAACATTCCAGGCACCCTTCAAAGATACAGCGATTCTTCTACTAAGGCCATATATCACTAAAATTGAACAAGGAGCTATGACATACGTAGTTGCACCTTTATATGAAAAAGATCATGATACAACTTAGGGTTTGAATTGGATAAGTTAAAGGTAGGGGTTATCGGAGCAGGAAGATGGGCAAAAAACGCTCATCTACCGGGATTTTCAAGGTCTCCTCTATGTGAAATTACGGCAATATGTGACCTCGATAGGACGCTGGCGAATCAGAGAGCAAAAGAATTCAATATTCAACATATTTTTTCCGACTACCAAGACCTCTTATCAAGAAACGACATCGATGTGGTTGATATTTGTACGAGAGGCAACTCAGATGACCCAAATAACCATGAAAAATTGGCATTTTCTGCACTTAAAGCGGGTAAACATTGCTTATGCGAGAAACCTGTGGCTCACAATTATAAAAAAACCTGGGAAGCCCATAAATTGGCATCGAGAAAGGGACTGAAAACTAAGGTTGGGTTAACGTTTCGTTATGCCCCAGCCATGATTTACATGAATGAGCTAATAAAAAATGGGTTCATAGGAGAACCGTACATATTTAATGGATTCGAACAGAACTCACAATTCATCAGTCCCACCGAGCCAGTAACAAAAGCGGACCTAATACCTGCCACTTCAAGTACGAAAATCAAGGTTTCTTCGCTGGAAGGCTATGGAGCACCAATAATTGACATTGGGATGATGTTCATAGGGAGCGATATAACTGAAGTAACTGGCGTTTTAAAAAATTTTGTACCATACAGAACCGATGCTAAAGGAGAAAGAGTTCGAACCAATATTGATGACGGAGATATATTCATAGGTCAATATGAAAACGGTGCGATTTGCTCGATCCAATCGAGCTATGTCACGGTGGGAAACTACCCAGGTTTGGAGGCAAGAGTATACGGATCTAAGGGTGCATTAATATGCCGATTAGTTGAAGAATTCGGCAAAAACCAGACTCTTCATTGTGCTACGCCAGAAGCAGTGGAATTCAAGCAGGTTGAGATTCCTAAGAGATTCTTTCCTCCAGGTTATTATGAGGGGGAACCGTGGCCGTCAATGTTCTATACCAATCTCATACAAAATTTTATGGAAGAAATCACCTCAGGCGATACGGAAAATCAGGGTAACTTTGCTCAAAGCGCGAAGATTCAGGAAGTTATAAATGCTGTTGAAGTTTCACACCATAAGAAGAGTTGGATACAGCTTTCGTTAAACCATAAATTATCTAAATATAAAAATATACAAAGACTAGTTTTATTAAAAAAATAAACTGGTTTTGTTGAAAAATTATTTTTTAAGAGCTCGATCACACATTACATACCTATCTTTACTAATTTCTACCAGTTCAGGTTCCTTTTCTTTGCAAGATTCACCGTAGGGACACCTCGGCGAAAACCTACATCCCGGCGGAAGGTTACTTGCGCTTGAGGGGATTCTACCCTTTATAGGTACAGATATGTTTCTAATGGAAGGATCAGGTACAGGAACTGCAGCTATCAATGCTTGAGTGTATGGGTGTAAGGGGTCGGATATTATGTCATCTGAAGGACCCATTTCTACAATCTTGCCGAGATACATAACCGCTAGCCTGTCACACATGTATCTTGATACAGCTATGTCATGTGTAATGAAGAGACTTGTTAGATTAAATTTTTTCTTCAAGTCTCTAAGGAGGTTTAACACGCCAACTCTGATTGAAACATCAAGCATTGAGACCGGTTCATCTGCTACAATGAATTTTGGGTTTAACATCAGAGCTCTAGCTATCATGACCCGCTGCCTTTGACCACCGCTCAGTTGGTATTCATATTTCGGTAAAATCATATCAACAGGAGTTAATCCCACGGTTTCCATCACAGCTCTAACTCGGGCATCGATCTGGTCTTCATCTACGCTTTTGTGAATCCTTAGTGGTTCAGCTAGGGTATCCTTGATTTTTAGCCAAGGGCTCAGGTATTCATATGGGTCTTGGAAGATCATTTGCATCTTTAGAGCCAGTGCTTTCAGTGACTCCCTATCGCGGATAGTAGACAGATCTGTCCCTTCGAAAGATATTTGTCCACTCGTTGGTCTAATTGTGTTGATTACCAATCGACCAGTTGTGGTCTTACCACACCCACTTTCACCAACGAGCCCAAAGGTTTCGCCAGGCATGATATGGAAATTAATATTATCCACTGCCTTGAGATATCTCTCTTTTTTAGAAAAAATTGATTCAAGGAAGCTACTTCTCAGATCATATAGTTTAGTAAGATTTTTAGCAACTATTATTGGTTCCATCTCATCGCCTCTCTGCAAGGATTTCTTTCCAGAAATGACAAGCTACAAAATGGTCGCTTTCAACCTCTGTCAGATTAGGGTCATTTGCTAAACATGTTTCTTTTTTGTATTGGCATCTCTGAGCGAATCTGCAGCCGGGAGGGGGATTCATGAGGTCTAGTGGGTTTCCAGGAATGCCTTCCAAGTCTTGTTTAGGCCCTTTAATATTTGGGAAAGCCTTGATGAGGGCTTTTGTGTAAGGATGGTAGGCGTTCTTGAATATCTCTGTTACAGAGGTTTTTTCAACGAGTTTTCCAGCATACATGACTGCCATTTCATCACAGGTCTGCGCTATGACCGATATGTCATGGGTTATCATGAGCATCGTCAAATTTAGCTTGTCTCGGAGACTTTTTATAAGGTCCATTATCTGTGCACTGACAATTACATCCAACGCGGTGGTTGGTTCATCCGCGACTAGTAAGGTTGGATTGCAGGCTAGTGCCATGGCTATCATGGAACGTTGCCTCATTCCTCCGCTTAATTCCCAAGGATAATTATTTGCTCTCTCATGTTCTATTCCGACTAGCTCAAGCAAATCATCTGTACGTTTCATAGCCTCTTCTTTGGTCACGTTTTCGTGATGTCGTATGGCTTCAGAGATTTGATCTCCTATCTTGAATATTGGGTTAAAAGAAGCCATGGCGCCTTGGAATACGATTGATAGTTCTTTCCACCGTATTGGTTTTAGTTCTTTTTCATTTAATTTGACTAGATCTCTTCCGGCTAGATAGATTTCTCCGCTAACTATTTTTCCAGGGTATGGGATCAGCCTCATAATTGAGTAGGCAATTGTTGTTTTCCCACATCCGGACTCCCCGGCGAGACCTAATGCATGCCCTTTTTCGAGTTTAAAGGAGACATCGTCAACCGCTTTTACAGTCCCAAATGGAGTGAAAAAATAGGTTTTAAGATTTTTTACTTCAAGTAAGCTCATCGAATCACCTATGCGAGTCTCCTAACCGACGGGTTGAGCACAGTATCTAATCCCTCGCTGAGGAGATTGAAGCCAAGCATAGCTATCAAAACAAATAGACCGGGGAATATTACGAGCCACCAAGAACCACTTAAAAGGAATGCCCGTCCACCAGCTAGCTCAGTTCCCCATTCAGGTATTGGTGGCGGTATTCCTAATCCTAGAAAGCCTAAGCCTGATATTGCGAGGGTCCCACTCGCCATACCAAGAGACACTGTTACAAATAAAATAGACATATAATAGGGCATTATATGTGTTCGGATGATATACCAGTTATCGGCGCCTAGCACTCGTTCAGCTTCAATGAAGCCTCTTTCTTTTACCGAAATTGTTAAACTCCTAATTAATCTAAAATTGTAGGGAATACGGCCTACTGAGATAGCTAAAGCGCTCTGCCAAATTCCGGGCCCTAACACAACGACCATTACGAGCATGTAGATAAAATCAGGGAAAACATAAAGAGAGTCCATAATAAGCATTAAAATTCTATCAACATTACCACCAAAGAAACCGGACATCGACCCCAAAAATAGACCCACTAGCAATGATAGCCCAACAGCGATCATGGATATTCCAAGCGAGTATCTTGAACCCACAATCAGTCTACTAAAGAGATCTCGGCCGAGATTATCTGTGCCCATAAAATTATTACTCGAAGGCGGTTGTAGTAGGTTCTCTGTGAATTGATAAGGGTCTTGTGGAGCTATGTAAGGGCCAAAAATAACGAAAATAAGTAAAGTTACTGAGAAGATCCCTCCAAATACTACCATTAACTGTGAGGATCTTGGAGCCACTCTGAAGAGTTCACGAAAGTTAAATCCAACTTTTGGTACGCTCATTTATTTCTCTCCTTAGTATTTTACTCTAGGATCAGTTGTAGCGTATATAATATCGATCAATGTGTTCATGACGACCACAATTACCGCGTAGATTGCGACTATCCCCTGTATCATCAAAAAGTCCCTCCCCATGAGTGAATCCATTAATAGACTACCTAATCCCGGCAATGAGAATATTTTTTCAATGATGACTGTGCCTCCTAAAAGCCAGGTAAATGTACCGCCAATTGAAGTCACTACGGGCAACAAAGCGTTTCTTAGGGCATGTTTATACGTAATTACGTTATTAGGCAACCCTTTTGCTTTTGCGGTTACCATATAATCTTCCCCTAAAACATTAAGCATTGAGGCTCTTGAAAGTCTACTTAGGGTTGGGATGCTGGTTATAGCGATAGTCAAGCATGGAAGGAATAGATACTTAATACTCTGAATCAAGGCTGTGAGGTTCAATGTGAGAATACTATCCAGGATGTTCAAACCAGTTATCCTTTGCAATACAAATCCTGGAGGAGTTCTACCACTAATAGGAAATATTCCAAGCATCAATCCAAAAAATATTTGTAAGAGTAAAGCTAGCCAGAATCCGGGGTTTGAATGAATATAAAGTGTCACTATCCGTGTAACATGATCGAATATTCCGTCACGTCTCATGGCAGCGATGATACCAAGAGGTAAACCTAAAGCAGAGGCTAGGATCAGCGCTGTAATCGCCAATTCTAAGGTTGTAGGGTAAACTTGTCCAACTTTTTCGAGCACCGGTATTTTAAAAACAAGGGATACACCTAGGTTGCCTTTAGCTAGATCGCTAAGATACATGATGTATTGTTCGTAGAGTGGTCGATCTAATCCCAGGTTATGTCTTATTTGTTCAACGTAGAAGGTCGGAAATTTCTCTCCGTACATAATCCTGATTGGATCGCCGGGCAGAATATGCATCAAGAAAAATATTCCGGTAAGTAGAAGAAGGATTGTAGGTATTGCTAGAAGTAGCCTGACCGTAACATAATATCTTAATTTCATTTTAGCTCAATCTCTTAGCAGATTAAACTTTTTACAACTTAATAACGCTTATCTAAAAAAAAGTGGATATTTTAAAAAAAGGGATTAATGGGGTGGATCCCGTGTGGCCCAATCTGCAGGTATCTCTTTTGATATGTTCCATAGACCCTGATCTGGTTGGTCGGTCGTCATCCAAGCGTTGTAGTTTTTAATATATTTGTTATTAGCCCACCAGTATCCATCTATGTATAGAGGTACATCGAATCCCTTTTCAACGATGTAATCTTGTAGTTCAGTGTAAACCTCTTTCCTTCTAGCTTCATTACCCGCACCGTATAATTGTCTTCCTTCAATGAGCAATGCATCGACGTGAGAGTCATTGAATTTGATGCGTTTAGCTAGGTCGGGGCTATTGGAGTGCATTAAGTAGAAGAGCTCTGTGTCGGGATCTGGGTAATCGAAAGTCCAACCTCTGGCGAACATTGGGAGTTTTCCAGCACGGACCATATCTGTATAAGCGCCTCTCTCGATGAATTTTAGTTCAAGGGTTATACCGATTTTAGCTAATTGTGCCTGCAAAACAGTTCCAAGGTCTCTGTTGAATGCTTCTGTGCCTACACCCGAAGCGTACCAGAATTGAGTTGTGAATCCATTCGGGACTCCTGCTTCTGCAAGGAATGCTTTTGCTTTAGCGATTCTTTCAGTCATAGGTAGATCTCTTATCGGTTTCATGACGGGTTTGTAAAAGTCTAAGAAAGGTCTAACTGGGGAGTCGGAGACTGCTGCGGTACCGAACATCAGTTTATCAACAATTTCTTTGGGATCGACTGCGTATTGTATTGCTTTTCTGACTCGGATGTCATTAAGTGGAGCGAACTGTGGATCCCAGTTCATATGTAATTGGTTTCCTGACCCTAGGCTCGGAATAAGTTCCATTTTTAGGGCTGGGTTTGTTACCATGCTTGGTACATCGGCTCTAGCAATTTCGTTATTGTGCGTAATGTCAATCTCTTGAGACTGGAGCGCCATTCTCAACGAAGCAGGGTCTTGGTAAGCTGAAACTACGATTTTGTTTAGTCCTACTGCCTTAGTTGGCCCAGCCATTGGTCCTAATGGATTAACTGGGTAATTAGGATCAGCTAATAAGGTGTATCTCTGACCTGCTACCCAACTATCGAGATAGAACGGCCCCCACCCACCTTTTTGCCCGATTATAGTGTAATCGTCTAAGGTGCTGGTTTCTTTGCCGTATTTCTCAGCGAGATCTTGGCTTTGCATGAATGAGTAGCTGAGACCGAATAGGAAGTGTTTCCAGAAGGGTTGGAATGCCGGCCAGTTCTTGTTCGTATACATTTGAATTGTTAAGTCATTGGGAACAATCAGTTTCTTATCGGTTAAGCCCCATGATTCTTCTAAAGCGTATACCGCATATGATTCGCCGTTCTGCTTTCTATTAGGTAAATCGTTTAGTGCACGCTCCCAATTAAACTTCATGTTGGGGGCGTTTATCGCTGTTCCGTCTCGGAACTTCAAACCGGGTTTAATCTTGAATTCGATGTATATATCACCGTCAGCGTCTTTCTTTTGTGTCCAACTTTCAGCTACAAGAGGATTATATTGTCCTGATTTGACTCCGTCTACCCATAACATCCTAGGAGCTATCAGGTTTCTATAAATCATTGTAGGCGTGGCTGAACCGATGTCGATTCCACCAGGATGGAACTCATAGTTATTTGTTCCTATGTATAGTGTTTTAGACCATGTTTCCCATTTCTGTTTTCTAACTTCAAGTGCTGCTGCATTTTGGCTTTGTTGCAGATAATAATAGCCTCCACCGGCGGCTAATATTACCACTGCCACTGCTATGATTATATACGTATTTCTGTCTGGCAATTCATTTACCTCAAAGGGCAACTAGTCTTAAAGCTGATGTTTTATTAAAGTTTTCGTGCTCTTGGTTAAAAAAATAGGTTATAAATACATCTTATCATCGCGCGCGATTTGGATTAAAAATTGATTGAGAAAGGATTCACTCTAAACCTAGGTTTAACAATTTATTCGCATTTCGCCAAAAAACAAGGCTCTTTTGATAATCGGTGAATTCTCCACAGATATTTACTTTGTCGACTTCTCGTTTTAGCATACCGTATGGTGTATGTGAGCCCATGAGGATTCGATGCGCACCGATCGGCTGCATTGCTTTAACTAGGTCTTGACCCAACTCGAAAACTGCTGTATCGATATAGACGTTTCTATGTCGTGAAGCAATGCCTATTGCATCATAGTATACGCTGCTCAAGATGAATCTGATCTGCGGGTATTTGTTCATCAGGGTCTCCATCGGGTTAATTGGGACCATGATCGTTTCCTTATCATCGGAGTGTAACCATACGGGCAAGTCGAGCATGTAGATACATTCCATTGTTTCGTGGAATCGCTTCTCTCCGTGATCCACTCCGAATCGTGGGTCTGTAACAATTCCTTTGAATCCGGCTTTTTTGTATTCGTATATGAGGTCTATCGTCTCTGGGAGTTTGGGATTTATAGCCGCAAATGCCGCAAATTTATCTTTATTCTTCTTATAGGCCTTCTTTATGACCTCGTTCTGTTCGATTACATCGGGATTCGTTGTAAAGGGGAATATACAACAGAGATCAACTCCAGCAGTACTCATCTCCTCTAAGAGTTCATCCTCAGACCTTTGTTCATCATTTGCAGGATCATACCCTATATGATTATGGACATCTATCTTCATATTTTCACCCCCACCGATTTAAGAAGAGACTTCGCGTTTCCCCCAAATACCTTCGCTCCAAGTGTTTTCGGTAGATTAAGACACAATACTCGGTTTAACTCGTCTTGTGGTTGAAATTTTTCTGAGGAACGAATAGTATCAGATGCATACAGCATTCTATCTTGACTAACTTCGTTAAGAAATCTCAAAATGTTCCTTGGATGGATAACCGCACTTGTATCAGCATATACATTTGGAAGTCTTTTTGCCACACTTATCACATCGAGACTCTGAGATAGGCCAAAGTGCTGCATGACAATCTTTGTTTCCGGGAACTTTTCTGCAAGTTCTCCTAGTATTGATGGGTGACACCAATGTGTCCAATCTGTATGACATACGGGTAGAATGCCGAGATCATCTATCTCTCTAAACAGCTTTATGGCTCCTTTACAATTTGCGGGGAAATGAACAGAGGTAAACTTGACCTTTACAATTCTCAGACCCGCTTTAACGGTTCGATCCAGTTCTTCAAGTGACTTTGAGCCCCAGCTTGGGTCGATTAGAGCTGCACCAATGAACCTATGAGGATACTTTTCTTTAACTTCTAAAACATAGTCATTGTCTTTTTTCATGATCTCAGGTGTTTCACTTGTAAGAGATCTAAAGCCGAAGATAACTGCCTTATTGATTTTCGGCTCGGCTTTATCCATCTTCTCGATGAACTGTTCAGCGGTGAGTTCGCCTGAGTGTGTGTTTGGCCATTGCTTCCAGAGCCAATCAGCTTCAGGGAGCTTCTGACTAAGGTGAACATGCATAT